>CAZQUC010000104.1:10650-11716 GCA_964596095.1 uncultured Enterobacteriaceae bacterium | reverse complement strand
GCCGGTCGAGGAACCGCGCCAAGGCGCGCGCGTCGCCGGGATTGCCGATGACATCCCCGCCCGCGTCCGGACCCAGCGCCGCCACAAGGCGCGAGCTGACATTGCGCAGCGGGCCGTAGTGGTATTGCTGCGTCCAACCTTGCATGTGATCGCGTCGGGCCTCTTCGTGGAGAAAGGCGCTGTGCAAGACGGCGAGATCGCGGGCGTCGGGCGAGGTTCCCCCCAACACGCGGGCGAAGGCCGACACCGCGTCCTCGCGCGAGGCATTCTCAGCGGGGAAACCGGCGAGACCGTGATCGCTCAACCGGCAGCCGTGCTGGGCGAAGACCTCATGGCGGACCGTCAGCGCGGCGAGATAGCTATCCCAATCGGTCACCGCCACGCTCGAGGTTTCCTCCAACTTCGCGCGCCACGCGGACCACGCCGCCGGCTGGTCGAAGGCCATCCCCTTGTCCGGCCGCCAAGCGGGATAGACCGCGATCTTGAAGGCCGCGTCCTCGGCGCAGCGGCGATGCCATTCCAGCGTATCGACCGGATCGTCCGTCGTGCAGAGCGCCGCGACTTGGGACTCCCGCAGCAGCGAGCGCGCGGAGACCTCGCGGAGTTTTTCCCGCGTCTCATCCCAAATCCGTCGCGCCGTGGTGGGCGAAAGCAGGTCGTCGATGCCGAAATAGCGTTTCAACTCCAGCGCCGTCCAGTGGTAGAGCGGATTGCGCAGGCACTTCGGCACCGTGGCGGCGAAGGCCTCGAACCGCGCCCAATCGTCCGCCGGTCCCGTCACCAGCCGTTCGGAAATGCCGTTGGCGCGCATCGCTCGCCATTTGTAATGATCGCCCTCCAGCCAGAGCTGGGTCAGATTTTCCCACCGCCGGTCCTCCGCGATGTCGCGCGGCGGCAGATGATTGTGAAAATCGATGACCGGCTGCGGCGCCGCCCAGCGGTGGTAAAGCTCCACAGCCGCCGCGGTGTCGAGCAGGAAATCGTCGTGAATGAATGGTTGGGGCATGACCGAAGGCGCGCCAGGCGCGGAACGGCCAAGAAAGCGGAAAGCGCGCGTGGGGCAACC
>CAZQUC010000104.1:0-10550 GCA_964596095.1 uncultured Enterobacteriaceae bacterium | reverse complement strand
AGCAAAAACTCCCGCAAGAACCGGATTTCGGCGAGAAACTGGAAATCGACGTTGGGCTTTTTGGCGAAGCCGTGGCCTTCGTCCTTGGCGAGGAGATACCACACCGTGCCGCCGGCGCCGCGCACGGCTTCGACCATTTGCCGCGATTCGGTTTCGGGCACGCGCGGGTCGTTGAGGCCCTGCACGACGAAGAGCGGCCGGCGGATGGCGGTGGCCTGGGTCAGCGGGCTGATCTCGTGCAGGAAGTCGCGGATCTCCGGCACGCGCTCGTCGCCGTATTCGGCGCGGCGCAGGTCGCGGCGGTAGTCCTGCGTGTTTTTGAGAAAGGTGAGGAAATTCGAGATGCCGACGCGGTCGATGCCGCCGCGGAGGCGCTCGCCGAAGTCGATGAGCGAGGCGAGCGTCATATAGCCGCCGTAGCTGCCACCGGCCACGGCCACGCGCGAGGCGTCGAGCGCGGGATCGGCGGCGATGCGGTCGAGGAACGCGCCGATGTCCTTGACGGAATCCTTGCGCTTGAGTCCGTTGTCGAGGGTGAGGAAGGTTTTGCCGAAGCCGGCCGAGCCGCGGACGTTGGGCACGACGAGGGCGATGCCCAGCTCGTTGAGGAGAAAATTGTTCCGCCCTTGGAAGACGGGCCTCGATTGTCCCTCGGGGCCGCCGTGGATGCTGACGAGCACGGGCCGCGGGCCGGGGAATTTCGCCGGATCGGGACGATACACGAAGCCGGACACTTCCAGACCGTCGAAGCTCCGCAACGTCCAGGTTTCGGGCTCGGAAAAGGTGGCCGGATCGAGGCCGCCGCACTCGCTTTCCGTCCACCGCGTGAGCGCGCCGGTGGCGGGATTGAGCGACCACGCGTCGGCCGGCGACCGCGCCGAGGTGAGGCTGAACCCGAGGGCGTGACCATCCGGGTGCCACGCCAGCCCGCTCACCACGCCGGAGGGCAGCGTGGGAGTGGGAGGCACGGTGGCGTCGGGCGTCGCGGCCACGAAGCGCAGCACGCTGCGGCCCGCTTCGTTCGCCAGCACGGCGAGCACGTTGCCATCAGGCGACAGGTCGAAGGATTCAATGTCCCACGGGATGTCAGTGGTGAGCGGGGTGAATTTCCGGTCCGCCAATGCGAGCCGTCCCAACCGCTGGAATTCGCCGTCTTCATCGCTGGTGTAAAACAGCGCGGCGCCGTCATGGGAAAACACGGCGGAGCCGCGCGCGACCGGCGGGCCGTCGGCGGGGGTGAGCCGCTCCCGCGCGCCGGTGGCGGTGTCCACCAGCCAGAGGTGGCTGGCATTGGCGGAGAGGTATTCCCGCAACACGAGCCATTGGCTGTCGGGCGACCAATCCGTGGCCGTCCAGCCGCCGCCTTCCACTTGGACAAGAAGTTTCGCGCTGTCCGGCCGGTCGAATTCCATCACCCAAATGTCGTTGTCGCGGCCGTTGCGGCGCGTGGAGGAAAAGGCGAGCCACCGGCCGTCATGCGACCACGCCGGCGCGGTGTTGCGCGAGGCGCCGTCCGTCAACCGTTCGATGCGGCCATCGGCGACCTGGTAGCGGTAGAGTTGGAAAAACTCGCCCCCGCCCGTGTCCTGTCCGAAAAGGATGGCATCCCCAGAGCGTGGGCGATAGCCGGCGGCGCGGACCGGTTCTCCCAAGAAGGTCAATTGCCGCCGCGCGCCACCCGGCATTTTCACGGCGTGCAATTGCGGCGTGGCGCCAAAGCGGGTGGTGATCAGCATTTCCCGACGCGTGGGATGCCACCCTTGAAAGGCCGCGGTGCGGAACTCAAGATAGCGCGACGCCTTCTCCCCCCATTCCGCCGTCACTTCCGGCACGCCTTCGGCAACCAAATTCGCGGGCAGCTCCGCGCGGCTATTCCGCGGCGACACCATCAGGCCCGCCAGCAACAGGACACACACGCTTGTTTTCATGCCGACTTGTCGCACAGGCTGCCCGGCCGCGCAAACGTGGGTGGTGCCGGCGTGTAGCCTGGTCTGGCAGGGCCGCTCGCCCACCGGGGCGCAAATTTTTGCGCATTGATGATGGATTTGGGGCGGAAATTTCGCATGAAGGAATGTGACCCCGCGCATAGATGAACATTCGGCGAGCGCGAGCGCGGTGGTCTTCCTGGGACCACAAACACCACCAATTTCACATTTCATTGATAATCAATATTTTGAAAAAAATCACCCTTCGTTCACCATGGCCCGACATCATAAACAGCACGACATCCGCCCACGTCTGAAAAACAGATGCCCCGCGGTGGCGCCGCCGACCCTTTTCCCGTTGCTGGCCTTGGGCTGTTTGGGCTTTGGGCCATGGCTGCGCGCCGATCCGCTGGCCCTCCATGACCGGGGGGACTTGCGCGCGGATTTCTCCATCGACTTCACCGAGGCCGGACCGCCGACGGGCACGGTGGTGCCGAACGACTTCGCCTTCACCCCCGGCGACGCCGGTCCGTCGGTGACGGTGCGCAACGAGGGGCCGGGCGCCATGACCCTCTTCACCGGCGACGGGGGATATTTCACCACCGGCACTCTGCTCTTTCAGCCGGGGCCGGGCTCGCTGGCGATCTTCACGGGACGAGCCGTGCAAGGCTTCGGCGTGACGATGGAGACCAACTTCCTCGAACGCGCCACCTACACGCTGGAGGCGTTGACGGCTTCCTCCGAGATCATCGCCACGGCCACGGGGGAAAGCTCCGGCGCCGGCGGCGAGCCGGTCTTCCTCGGCGTGCTCGACCCCGCTGCGCGGATCGAGATGGTGCGGCTGTATTGCGGCCCCTCGGGGCCGAATTCCTTCGTGCTCTCCCACCCTGTTTTTCAGATCGCCGCCGCGCCGAGCGACCACCCCTCGACGCTGCCCGTCATGGCCGGCTTCGGCTTCAAAGTGGACGGCGTCGCCACCTATCTGCACGAGGGCCTCAACAGCGCCACTCCGGCCACGGAGACGGCCACCGAGGACAACCCCAACGTGCTCGACTTGCAGGACGAGACCCGTTTTCCCAGCCTGCGCGGTGGGGATGTGTTGCGCTTCCAGGCCGCCTTCGCGGGCGGCGGCAATCCCCTGATGGGCCTGCTCAGCCGCACCGAGGAGATCAAGGCGGGCCACCACTTCGTCCGGGTGCCCGGAGCGCTCAACGCCGGATCAAACTACCCCACGTCTCCGGCCTCCAACGGCCCCTTTCCCACCCCGACAGACATCGGCAGCGATTTTGTCATCGGCGCCCGGAGCTATGTCGAGGTGCCCTCCGGCACGCGCTATCTCATGTTTTCGCTGGCCCAGCCAAGCCCGGGCTTTTCCGGCGCGGTGCAGGTGGACTGGATCCCCCGCACCCTCTTTGAAAACTGGTTGCTCACCTACGGCCTGACCGGCGGCCTGGCCGGCGCCACGGCGGACCCGGACGGCGACGGCTTGAATAATATCGAGGAATTCGCCTACGGCAAAGACCCCACCTCCAGTGACGCGGGAACTCCCGCCAACTTCGCCTTCGCTCCCAATGGCCGGCTTGCCGGGACGGGCCTTGACGAGCGGCTGGTGCTTTCCTTCGGCGGTCTCGCCACCGGTCCGGTGCGCTATCGCCCGGCCTTCAGCTCGGACCTTGCGGACTGGCAGATCGGCTCGCCGCTGACCATTTCGGCCATCCTCTTCAACGACGGCGCCACCCGTGCCGTCTTCCAGACCGCCGATCCCACCGGCGGCGCCCGCCGCTTCGGCCGCATCCTCGTCGAACCCCTCCCCCGCCCCTGAAAAACCTGTCCATCCCGCTCATCGCTTCAACCCATCCACCACATCCAATCCAATGAAAATGCCCATTCCTCATTCCGTCCGCCAGCGCCTGCTGGCCCTGCTCTTCGCCGCCACCTGCCTCGCCTGGAGCGGAGGCGCGCGGGCGGATACCAGGATCTACATGAATTTCAACAATAAAATCCCCAAAGGAAGCGTTGTCGCCCAGGGGTTTACAGACACCATCGAGCTGACCGCCATCCAGTTCGGCACCGCCCGCAACATCCCCCCGCCGTCCTCCGGCCAGAATCGCGTGGCCGGCTCCCCGTTCATTTCCGAAGTCACTGTGACCTTGCCTTATGATGCCTTGGTCTATGCCGACCTGTTTCTGGCCAGTTGCGTCGGCGCGCCCGTGCCCGTCAAGATTTCCACCGTTGTCCTCATAAACAGCGGTTCCTTCGTGCCCTTGGAAATCGAACTGGAGAACGTGCTCATCTCCAACTTCAACAGCGGCGCCTCGACGGGTGACACCGGGGCGGGATTCTTGAGCCTCTCCCTCAACTTCACCAAGATCACGGTCAAGACCGTCGCGCTCGATCCCGCCACCGGCCAACCCAAATCGCCCGTCACCAAATTCTATGACCTCGCCACCGGCCTAGGCGGTTAGCCACCGAGACTGGTCCCGCCACCGTGGTGGGAGAGGTGACATCCGCCTCCGCGCGCCCGGACGCTCTTCCGGCCCCGCCTTCGCCGTCCCATCACCCCGGGGGCCGCAGAATTTTTTTCTGACCGAACTTTTCTTCTTGCCGTTCTTCTTCGCACCTACTATAAGGCCATGTCTTTACTCTCCACTTCCATGTCCCGTGCCACTGCCACTTCCTTCGTGCTGATTGCCTGTGGAGCCTTCGCTCCTTTCGCCAACGGCCAGTCCGCCACTCCGGTGATCGGATATTATAAGATCACCGCCCCGGCCGGAAACACCGCGTGGACCGCGGGTTTTGTCACGCGAAACCTTTTCCAGGGCCAAGCCACTTCTCTTGCCTCGGGATCTCCTCATTCTGTTCTCACGCAAGCCAACGCTTCGTGGACGCCCGGAGACTTCTCCTCGCATTACGTGGAGTTTCTCGATGATCCGGACACCCCCGCAACCGAACCGTGGGCCGGTCTGATTCTCGATATTGTCGCCAACACCGCGAACACCCTCACCATCCAAGGTGCCACCACCGCGTTCTCTGGATTGGGAGCCACGCCCAAGTATGTGGTAAGAAAACACACTACCTTGGGCACACTCTTCCCCAATGGGGCGGGATTGAGCGCTTACAACGATGTGGTGACGCTCTATGGTGCCGACGGCACCCTGATCCAGAGCCTTTACGATGGCGCGGGCAGTTTCGTAGACGCCTTGGATTTCGTGACCCCCACTTCGGACGCCATCATCTATCCCGGGCAGGGATTCATCATCACCGTCGATTCGGCCCGCACCATCACCTTCGGCAGCGGCGAGGCCAGCTATCTCAAGACCGGACCCACCAAAATTCCCGTGTATTCCGGCCAATTCAATCTGCTCGGGCCGGTGACACCGCTGGTGGCGACCGATCCGGCCGATCCCCTTTACCCCTCCAGCCTGCCTCTTTCGCAAACCGGCGTCCTGGCCTCCGATCTTTCGAGTTATAGTGACCTGATCACCCTCTATTCCCACGACGGGACGATCTCCACGACCGGAGTTTACACGGTCGATGGATCGTCGGTGATCGACACCATTGATTTTTTCACCAATGCGGATGCGGTTCCTTTTTTCAGAGGCCGTGCGATTTCCCTCACTCCCGATTCCGACAAATACTTTCATGCTCCCGTCCTTCATCCAACCAACTGATATGAAATCCGCATTCAGCATTACTCTCAGCACCCTGATCCTGGCCTCTGCGGCCGAAGGAGCCAATATCATCGCCAATTCACTCGCCAATAGTGGCGCGGACCTGGCCAAGCAGGTGGTAAGTTCCGAGGGGGCGAATCTGCCAGAAGGTTCACTGGTCCGTGTCGGGTATTTCGACACTTCGCGGGGCGACGTGGCCGATCTCACCGGTAATGATTTCAGCGCCATCGACATTATGTTCGTCGCCTTGGGTGAAGACGCCACCTGGGATGCGGACGGCACGACCGGGCCGATCCGTATCAATGCCACCGGGCAATTCGGCGGCTCCATCCAGAATGTGGCCAATTCTTACGCCCCCCAGGACAGAGAATTGTATCTCTGGGTTTTGAATATTCCGAACCCGTCAACGGCCGGGCCGGACACCCAGTGGGAATGGGCGATCTTCCGCGATGCCTCCTGGGTTGTTCCCAATGACATCGGTAGCATCAATCTGGTGACGTGGCAGATCAATGAAGCCGACGAAGTGATCAAAGGCACGTTGGATTTGGGCAACAATCAAATCCGTCTGGCAGTCATTCCCGAGGCAGTCATTCCCGAGCCCGGTATGGCGGCCTTTTGCCTCGCCGCGACTTCCTGCCTGCTCCGCCGCCGCAAATAGGCGGGCCGAGAGGCCGGCACATCCTATTCCCTCCTTTCGGGTGACATTCACCACACGTCACCTCAAATAGAGATAAAAAACCGCGGACGATCGCCCCATCAATGGAAATCACGGATATCCATTGATGGATGAACGAGGATCGCGTTCCCGGCAAGAAACGCCAACTCCCGATATCTGCGCTCATCCGGGAAGTCGTCAGTGGTTCCCGGCGCCCTTCCAAAATCAAGGCGCATTCAGCCGGACACTCAGCCGGAAGAACCTCCGGGCTTGGCTGCCGGCCGGCTGGTTTTCCCGCACTTTCAGCAGCGTGGACGTTTCTTCAAGGATGGTGAAGTGAGCCGGGCCTGATTGCCAGGAGCCGGCTTCCAGCGAGGTGTTGATCTCCGGGAGGTATTCCACATCGTCCGCGTCGGGATTTTTATCGATGGTGAAGACGAAATATTCCTCCCCGCCTACCGTCTCGAGGGTGCGTCGCGGCAGGCCCTCCTGCGCGTCCGCGAACGCCGGCAGACCGAGGGCGTATTTGACGATATTGGAAAGGCCATCGCCGGAAGGGTTCGCTTCCCAGCCCGCGATGGCGGGGTCGGCGGCGTCCTCGCCGAATTGCTGCGCCTGCCACAGCGAGGAGGCGCTGCCATAGACTTCCAAGCGGATGGTTTTGGGTGTTCCGGCCCCGAGATCGTTGAGGCCGGTGACTTGGAAGGTGTAAACTCCGGTGGCCGGCGTGCCGCTCAGCACTCCAGTGGTGGGATCGAAATCCAGGCCGGAGGGAATTGGCGTCAGGGAGAAACTCTCCGCGCCCGGCGTGGCGGCGAACGCCCACTCGTAAAATTCACCCTGCCGGGCCTGGAGCACTCCAGGAGTGCTGATGACTGGAGTGCCGGCCGCGCCGGCGATGCGGAATTCCACGAGGGCGGAGCCGCCTTGTCCGGCGGCGTTGACGCCCCAGAATTCCACCGGATTGGTCCCCGCCACCAACGGCGTGCCGCTGATGACGCCGGTCGCGCCATCCAGGCTCAGGCCATAGGGCAGGCTCTGGCCGTCGTAAAAATCCGGCGCCGGGCTGGCGGTGAGTTGCAGGGAGAAGGGCACGCCGACCTGGGCCGCGGCGATCTGGCTGGCCGGGGTCGTCACCGGCGTGCCGGGAGCCGGGGCGATCACCAAGGTGACAGTGACGGGAAAACCGTCCCCGGCGGCATTAAAGCCGCTGACCTGGAAGGGATAGCGCCCCGGCACCACCGGCACGCCGCCGATCTTGCCGGTGAAGGGATCGAACTCGATGAAGCCGGGCCGGTCTTCCCCGAGATTGAAGCCCACGGGCGAGCCACTGGCCGTGAGCGTGAAATCCAGCGCCGTGCCCGCCACGCCGGGAATTTCCAGCCCCGCAGCCATCACGGGGGTGCCCGCCGCCGCATGGATGAGAAGGGGCACGCTCAACTCCTCACCCACGGCTGTCTCGCCAAAAGGCCGGATCTTGGCCGTGAACAGGCCCGGCTGTTCCGGCACGCCAGATAGGCGCCCGGTCGCCTGGTTCAGCACCAGTCCCTGCGGCAACCCGCTGGCCACGAAGTAACTGCTCTCCGCCGGATAGGCCGGCGCGTGATCGAAAAACACACCGACCTGCCCCGTCACCTGCGCCGGGGACGAACGCACGCCCCGGAGACCCCGGACACTGCGCGCGGCCATCCCGGTGGAGGGGGCGGGGAGAATCGCCAGCGTGGTGAATTGCGGCAAACTCCAGCCGACTGCGTTCCTGGCCCGCGCCAGGAAGGAATAGCTGCCGGGGACGGTGGGCGTGCCGGAAAACACGCCCGTGGCGGCATTGAAGGAAACTCCCGAAGGCAGCGAGGGGTCGAACTGTGCCTCGAACGAAGTGGCCCCTCCCGAGGCTGTCAACGTTGCCGCAAGCGGCGTTCCCGCCTGGCCAATGAGATATTCCGGGGAAGAAATGACCGGTGATCCGGTCGCCGGGTCTATTCTGAGGGGCAGACCGAAAATGTCTCCCCAACTTGATGTAGCAGAAGAATATGCGGAGAGGTCATACGGAGAGAATCCAGGTCTCAGCGAAGCATAACCGCCTTGATTTAGATTGATGTTAAATAGAGATGGATCCTGGTAAATTTCAATAGCCCCGCTGGAGTAAGCGCCATCAAAAATGCCAAGATAATAACGAAGAGAAGCGATGTTTGTTGTTATCGTAAAAGAAAGATTTTTATCCTTGCGGACGGTCAAACTCTTGGGGCCGGTGATGATGGGGCGAGTCCCTGAGACATAGTTAACGTGGAATTCGACGGTTTTTTTTGTTCCGATCGCACCTCCAGACTTGGCGTAAAAACCAGAAGAGTAAGTTTTCCAGCCAGAATTACCGCCTGTAGGAGATCCGCTGAGCACGCCAGTCGAGGTATTCAGATTCATTCCTGCGGGAAGGTTTTCCGCGAAGACGCCATCGCCTCCGCGCCACGGCTTCGGAGGCATCCCCAAGGTCTGGATTTCCATGGAAAATGGCTGCACCAAGTAGAATCCTAAACGATTGGGAATGACCACAATCGGCGCGCCTGGAGCAATGGAGACCGCCAACCGCAGCGTTTGCCCTGGGCCCGCGCCATTGACATTGGCCGCGGCGAGGAGCACGTCCACCGCGCCGGGCTGGGTGGGGGTTCCGCTGATGAGGCCGGTGAGGGTGTTGATGGTCAATCCTTCCGGCAGGCCGGTGGCGGACCAGGCGGTGATGGGACCGTTTTTGGCGGTGGTTTGGTAGGTGAACGGGACGCCCGCGGTGGCCTGGGCGCTGGGAGTGCTGGTGATTTGCGGCAGCAAGTCGCCGGGGCGGACGGTGAGGGCAAGGGTTTGCGGCTGGCCCTGGCCGACGGCGCTGGAGGCGCTGAGGGAAATCTGAAATTCGCCCACCTGTTGAGGCGTGCCGGAAATGAGGCCGGTGGTGGCGTTGAGCGTGAGCCCGGCGGGCAGCCCCGTCGCTGTGTAACCAGTGACCGGCAGTTCGCTTTGGGCCTGGATTTGGTAGGTGAACGCTTCCAGCGCCTTGGCCACCTCGGTGAAGCTGCTGATGATGCGCGGCGCGTCGGGCGTGGCCAGCACTTTGAAGACGATGGTGAGCGGCTCGCCGAGGCCGCTGGCATTGGAGGCTTGCAGGGTGACGGGGAATTCCCCGATCTGCTCTGGCGTGCCCGCGAGGGTGCGGGTGGCAACGATCAATTGGATGCCGGGCGGCAGGCCGGTGGCGGTCACACCGGTGGCGGCGGGGCTGGTCTGGAGGACGTGCGTGAAGACCACGCCCTGATAGCCGCTGAGGCCGGCGGGCAACTGGAGGCGCGGGGCATTGGGATGGTAGGCGACGGTGAGGGTGATCGTCTGTTCGGCGCTGGTGCCGTCGTCGTTGGTGGCGGTGGCGGCAAAAGTAAAAACTCCCGCGATCGGCGGCGTGCCAGAGATCGTGCCGGTGACGCCGTTTTGCACAAGCCAGGCCGGGAGGCCGGTGAAGGTGAACGAAGTGGGCGCGTTGCTGGCGGTGACGGCACCGCTGAAGGGCTGTCCCACGCTGGCATTGAACGAGGAGAGGAGGATGGCGGGGATTTGCAGCGGCGGACGGATGGTGATCTTGAGCGCGCTGTCCTTGCCGGGGCCGAAGGCATTGCTGGCGTGGAGCGTCAGGTCATACGTGCCGGGCGTGGTGGGCGTGCCGGAGAAGGCTCCGCTGGCGGTGGAGAAGGCCACGCCCGGTGGCAGCGTGCCGGAGACGATGGCGAACGACGTGGCGGCCACGCTGGTGGCGGGCTGGAAGCTGAAGGCCACGTCTTTGCGGCCCAAGGCTTGCCCGATGCTGGTGATGGCGGGCGCTTGCGGATGCGGCTCGACGGTGAAGGGCACGGTCTTGAAGGCCCCGAAGCCGGATTGGTTGGAGGCGCGGATGGTGAAGGAATACGTTCCGGGCAATGGCGGCGTGCCGCTCAGCAATCCAGCCGCACTGATCGTGAGCCAGGCCGGGGCTTCTCCGAGGGCAAAGGCGGTGGGGCTGTTGCTGGCGGTGGCCTGCAAGGAGAACGCGGTATTGGCCGTGCCGGCGACGAAGGCGGGATTAAGAATGACGGGCGGCGGGATGGGCGGCGCGAGGAAAAGGGTGAGCGTGCCCGTGCCCGCGCCGCCCGCGTTGAGGGCGCTGAGCGGGATGGTGAACGTGCCGCTGACGGTGGGCGGGCCGGAAATGACGCCGGTGGCGGGATTGAACTGCAAGCCGCCGGGGAGCGTGCCGCTGGTGAAGGAATCCGCGGATTCCTTCAC
>CAZQUC010000103.1:2522-11765 GCA_964596095.1 uncultured Enterobacteriaceae bacterium | reverse complement strand
AGGAGGCTTCTCGGAAATTGTTCGGGATCTTCCGAGGAGAAGGGCGATGAAGGCCAGGCGCATCATGGCGAGGGAGAATGCGAGCCTGCCCGCATCGTCACCGTTGCTCTCGGCCGGGTCGATGTTTTTAGGACGAATGCGCTCAAAAACCAGCTCCAAGAGACGTCGTGGAGACTTACTCGTAAACGAGCTGCGCGGTGGCGGTGGTGGCGGTGGCGGCTTTCACGCGCAACCAGTAGGCGGAAAAGGCGCGGGGAAATTCGTGGATGAGAGTTTCGCCGGAGGGCACGTTGAAGATGCGGTATTCGCGCCAGAGTCCGGTGCCGGTGAGGTCGATCTCCACAGTTACCGCAACGGTTTCGGCGGAGTGATGGGACAACGTGAGGGTTTTCCGATCGTAGGCGGTGAGAAGGTAGGGATCGGAGGCTTCGTGCGCGGCGACGGGGGTGTCTTTCCACGGGCCGCCGTGGCCGCGTGGTTTGCCGAGTTGCCAGATGTCGTCGATGGCTCCGGCCCAGAGGGCGGCGCGGCCGTCTTCGCTGCGGAGGATGTGAGGGTTGTCGGCGTGGGCGCTGACGCTGATGCCGCTCATGATGAAGAGGCCGCGATACGAGCAAAAATCATGCACGCGGCGGTTGTGGGTGGCAACGGGGCGGATTTTGGCGAAGCCGCCGGCGTTCTCGGCGGGGAGTTCGTAAAAGGTGCCGTGGGCGTTGAAGAGATCGCGCTCGGTGGCGACTTCGCGGCAGACGCGTGAAGGACCGAGGGGGCCGTCATGATCGAAGGCAGGGTCGCCTTTGGGCAGGCGCCAGCGGAGGCCGGCGTCGTCGGTGAAGATGACGGAGGCGGCGGCGGTGGTGAGCACGCCAACGGGGATGGCGGTGTGCTGCTGAGTGTAGGCGAGGGCTTGCGGGTCGTCCACGCGGCGGAGTTGGAGGGCGGCATCCAGCTCGTAGTAACCGGCGGAAGAACCGTCGGCGGCTTGAGCGGCGAAGGCGAGAGTGCGTTTGTTCTCGGCGCGGGCGCGGACGAGGCCGCCGGTGGCGGTGGTGTTGGAGGGGGAGGCGAGCCCGGCGAAGAGGGCGGCGGCTTGCGGGGTGCGGCGGTCGTGGTTGCGGAACGAAAAGTGGGCGGTGGCCTTCACCAGCGCATGATCGCTGCGCAGCCGCACCCAGGTGGCGGCGCCGAGATCAGCGAGGTCGGTCCAGGTGGCTTCGTCAGGCGCCAGAGGGATGGCGCGCGCGGCTTTCCACTGGCCGTTGCCTGCGGCATCGATTTCCAACGTTACGGTCGCCGCGTGGGATGTGGTGTGAGAGAGGTGCAAGCCGCGGTGATCGTAACCGGCGATGAGAAACGGCTCCGACGGTGTGTCGGCCGCCACGTCGTCCTGCTCCCACACCGCGCCGCGGCCGATCACGGGTCCAAGCTGGTCGAGCCTTGCGGGATCGGCGAACCACAGGTTGGACTGCGATTGCGGTTGGGCGAGTTCGCCTTTGGCTTTGCGTTTGTTTAAGAATTCGTTTTTGGCCGTGTCATCGCAGCCGAAGACGAGGCGGTCCTGCCAGCGGGTGAAATCGCCGATGACTTTGAGGTAGTTGGAGCGGGGGGCCAGACCGGCGGAGTTTTGCGAGGTGAAGGTTTTCGGGAATTTCCAAAACGCGCCGTGCATGGTCATGAGCAGCGCGTCTTCGCCGATGTCGCGGATGCGCGGCCATTCGGTGTTCCAGCCGTGCGCACCATCGTAGCTGTGGCTGGATTTGGGGAGGCGGTAGCTGCTCCAGCTGCCAGGCTCGCGCACCATGAGGATGAGCGAGCGGTGGTCCCAGCCGATGCTCCAGATGGGGTCGGTGGCGGGCTGGCTGTTGCCGGTGATATCGCCGGGGCCGGTGACTTCGGTGAATTGCTGGCGGCGGATGATGGTCCACTGGTCCGCCTTGCCGTCCCACTCCGCGAGCACGCCGGAGGGCGTGGCCGGGTGGCTCATGGCGGAGGCGCCGCGGTCGCCGTTGTTGGCGTAAACGACCACGCCTTGGCCGGAGTAGAGGCCCTTGCCGTGGTAGCCGGGCAGGCCGGAGTGACGGCCTTCTTTCTTTGCCTCGTCGGCCCAGAGTTCCGTCACTTCCAATGTGCGGGTGTCGATTTCATACAACGCCTCTTCCATGGAGGCGCAGTAGATTTTCCCGGCGGGATCGGCAAGGTGGCGCGCGTTGCCGGTCGGGCGGCCGAACATTTGGGTGTAGGGGATCACGCGCACGCGGCGCTCGGCGTCGATGGCGTAGGGGCCGATGAAGAGCTGGTTGGACTCGCGGTGGATCATCCGGTTGGCGGGGGTGCCGCCGATGCTTTCAGGCCGGATGATCTGCTCCAGCGCAGGCGTGATCTCGTAAAGCTTGTCGCTCGATCCCTTGGGGGAATGCGAGGCATACGTGATCACCCACAGTCGGTCGGCCCACGGGACCACGGCTCCCGTGCCGCACTCGCTTTCGTTGTTGAACATCGCCAAGTGGGGGTAGATCCCGCTGAGCTGCGTGGGCTGGATAGGAGCCTCACCCCGGCTCGGGGCCGGAAAAAAAAACGACGCCAGAGCGAACGCGTGTGGAACAAAACCTTTGATCATCATGGCGCTTACCTTTGTCTCCAAAAAGCCGCCACAGCACAAAGAATGTGGTGACGAAGCCACGCCGCACCGTAAGCGTGCGGCGAGATTTATCCTCGCCGCGCGGCCTTTATGCTTTTTCCCGAAAATATTGTGTCATCTCTGTGGCGGGCAACAATCATGGGGGAACGGGACAACCCTGTTTGCTTTGCCTAATGCCTGATTTTCCCAATGAGGAGGACAATGGTTTGATCCTCGCGGCGCAACGCGGCGAACGGAGGGCGTTCGGCGAGTTGGTGGCGCGGCATGCGGAACGGGTGCGGGTGTATCTGGCGGTGCGGCTGAGCGATCCGCATGAGGCGGAAGACCTGGCGCAGGAGGTGTTTGTCACGGCTTGGCGGCGGTTGTCCACATTTCACCCGGAAGCCGCGTTCGGCCCCTGGCTGCGGGGGATCGCGTTGAATCTGCTGCGCAATCATTGGCGCAAGCACCGGGCGTTGCCGGTGGGCGGTTCGAAGGAGCTTGAGCATTTATTGTGGGAGGAGCAGGATGGGGCGAAAGACCTTGATGAGCGGCATGGCGTGCTGGAGGCGCTGCAAGCCTGCATGGCCCGGCTGGATGAGCCAAGCCGCATGCTGCTCCGGATGCGTTATGAAGAGGGAAGGGACATCATCGCCCTCGGCCGAGAATTGCAGGCCGGAACTTCGACCATCACCATGCGACTGCACCGCCTGCGGCAGGGGCTGCGTGACTGCATCCTGCGCCGTCTTAACTGCTCCACGACATGACGCTTTCCGAGCAGGAAAAATTGATTGCGAGAGCGGCGGCGAACATACAGGAGCCTGGCGACGAGGCGGTCTTGCTGCGGCTGGCCCGCGCAGATCCGGGCTTTCTGGCGAGGTTGCGCGCGGCCGTGGAAATGGAGCGCCTGCTGGCCTTTCACGGCGCACAGTGCGGAGGGCGCAAGGTTTTTGCCGACGAAGTGCTGGCGCGGCTGGACGAGGCTGCGTCCGCGGCCTCCGTCCCCTTCTCCAGAGCCGTGCTGCGCCGCATCCGCCCCGCGCGCTGGCCCGCTCTCACGGCGTTGGCGGCGGCCTTGGCGCTGCTGGTCGGCGGGGCGTGGTGGTGGTGGGCGCAGCAATCAACGAGCGTGATTTTTGCGACCGTGTCCGCACTGGAGGCGGCGCGCTGGGACGAGGCGCACCGGCCGCTGGAGGAGGGCGTTTCCCTGGGCCGGCAAAAGCTGGCTCTGGAGGCGGGGTTTGCCTCGATCCTCTTCGCCAACCGCGCGGAGGTGGTGTTGGAAGGCCCTGCGGAACTGGAGATCATCAGCGGGCGGGAGGCTGTGCTGCACCGTGGCAATGCTTCGGTGCATGCCCCTCCTGAGGCGGTGGGGTTCGTCCTGCGCGGGCCGGAGACGCGCGTGATTGATCTGGGAACCCGCTTCGGCATGAAGGTAGGCGCCGGCGGTGCGACCGAGGTGCATGTGCTCGAAGGCCTGGTGCGCGCGGAGACCTCGGACGGCCAATCCCGCGAACTGCGGCAGAATGAAGCGTTGCGCACGCTTCAACAGCAAACCGAATCCATCGGTTTGGACACGACGGGATTTCTGACTTCGCTGCCCACCCGCCCGGCTGCCCCGGCGGGCTATGTGCACTGGCGATTCGATGAAGCGGAAACGGCAAGCTGCGACGGCCATGGGGCGGGATTGGCCGGAGGGAATGTTCCCGGACGACTGGAAACCGCGCTCCCGGGGGGGGGGCGCCCGCAACGGGTGCCAGGAGTATTCGGGGATGCCTTGTATTTTGATGGCCGGGGCGGCCATGTGGCGACGAGCTTTCCCGGCATTGGAGGCGCGGCGGCGCGCACCGTGGCTTTGTGGGTCAAGGTGCCTCATGATTGGAGTGCGGAATATGGCTACGCGCTGGCCAGTTGGGGCAACCCTTCCCAGGAGGGCGGCGTTTGGCAGATTTCCATCAATCCGGGCGATTACGGCGGACCCATCGGCCGCCTGCGGGTGGGCACCCATTTGGGCTACGTCGTCGGCACGCGCGACTTGCGCGACGGAGAGTGGCATCATCTGGCCGTGGTCATGTATGGGGCGCAGGAAACAGCCGGAGCCGCAGATGTCGCCACCCACGTGCTGCTGTATGTGGATGGCGAACTGGAGCCGGCCGCCGCCAAAAGCGCCCGTGCCATCGCCACCGATGTGGACGCGCAACATGGCGCCCGCCCGCTTGAGTTCGGCCGCAACATCTCCCCCCACTCCACCGCCCCGAGTGATCGGGGGCGTTTTTTCCGGGGCGCCATCGACGAGTTTTTCCTCTGCGACCAAGCCCTCACGCAGAGGCAAATCCGGCAATTGCGCGCCACCAACACCTGCGACGGCCTCGCTCCATAAAAAAATGTAACATTTATGTGTCGCAAGGACGGGAAGTGACAATCACATCACAGCGATCTCTTTATCGTCCTGGCAGGCGTATAATGATGTTCCTGTTTCTTTGAGGTCGCCCCATCCGATGGCAGCCAGTAATTGCTCTTGGTCCTTCACCACCGTTTACCATGCGTTTATTATTTTCTTACTATCTCTTGTTTGCCCTGGCGGGAGCCGCTTCCGCCCAGAGCCTGATTATCAATGGTGATCTGGAGACCGACCCGTTCCCCGATGGCTGGGTTGTCAGTGTGGATGTGGAGCCATTCGGTGGCTTGACGGCTGACTCCAGCCAGAGCGCCGCTTTCAGCTCCGGAGGCCACATGGGGCAGGACGTGTTTGCGAGCGGGAATTGGTTTCTGGAGGCCTCTTTTGCCGTGAAGCCCCTGCCCGAAGGCAACCCGTCGGCGCGACTTTTCTCCCTCTTTGTCAATACCGTGGCTGATTCCGCCAACAACGTCAACACCGCGACGATCAATCTGCGTTATCAGGGCGGGAAGTTTGAAGCCTACAATGGCGCCATCTGGGTGGACACCGGCTTGGGTTCCATCGCTTCCTCCGTGGACGCCAATGAGGATGGCGACTTTGACGACGCGGGAGACACGAAAAATGTCTATCGGATCCGCCTCACCGGCAGCAACTGGGGCATGGGCGCCGACGCCTCGTCCTACACCATCCAGCTTTCCGACGTCAATGCCATCGCATTTACCAAACAAACGGGATCGCTGCGCATCTATCAAGCAGGCTCGGGCGATAACTCCCCGCCTGCGGCGTTTATATTCAACGCCTCTTTCGGGAGTAATCCGGGTTTCTATGTGGATGACGTGGTGATGGAGGACATCGAATTGCCGGACGATCCCGATCTGGCGGTTGTTTCTCCCCCGCCGGTCATCAAACTTGTGCCGGTGGGGGAAACCACGGCCACCGGCCTCGTCACCGTGCGCAATAACGGGGCGGCGGAGAATTTGACGATTACCGGAGCCACTTTCGCCGGACCTGACGCCGCTAAATTCAGCGCCACCGCCAGCTTTCCCATGATGCTGCCCCCCGGCGAGACGGGTGATGTGCAGGTGGATTTCGACTCCGGCGGCCCTAACAGCGGGAGCTTTACCGCCACGCTGCAACTCGCCAGCAATGACCCGGGCGACCCCGTCAATTCCATCAACGCGCCGGTGCGGTTGTTTGCCATGAATGAAGTGTTGTTGACCAATGGCGGGTTTGAAGCCACTCCCTACAACGAGGGCTGGTCCGTGCTGGGCACCGTGGAACCCATCGCGGGGCTGGCGGGCTCCGCTCAGGCGGCCCATATCATCGGCCCGGCATCGGGCGGAGACAATCCCTCCCTGATCGGACGCAGCGTGGTTTCCCCCAGTGATTGGAGGCTGGAGGCCAGCTTCCTCACGCTCGCGGAGGAGGGGCATACCTTCCAGATAGCGGTCAGCACGTTTGGCGAGCCGACACGTCTCGACTCGCTGGCCGTGAATCTGCGCTATCAGGATGGCTTTTTCGCCTTGGCCCAACCCGGCGCATGGAGCGAGGAAGATTTGGGGCTCGGCACGCTGGAGTCGTCGATCGATGACAATGCGGACGGCGACTTCAACGATCCGCGAGACATCGTCAATCTCTACCGCTTCCGGCTGACCGGCCGCGCCTGGGGCACTGACGAAGCCAGTCTGGATGTTGAATTGACCGAACCCAACGGATCCGCCTTTACCCGCGTTTTATCCGGCTGGAATTTATTCCCCGGCGGCACCGCTTCCGGTATCAACGGCCCCCCGGTTTCCATTATCTTCTCCGCATCCGCACCGGAGCACGTGGGGCAAATTATCGATAACATCACCTTCCTCGCCGGCGCATTCGATCCGACAGTCCCGCCTGCGCCCGACTTCGGCATCACCGCCTTCAGCATCAGCGGCAATACCGCTTCTTTGACATGGGATAACAACGCCGGCGGCACCTATCGGGTGGAAAGCTCCACCAGTCTTTTGCTCAACAGCTGGACGTCATTGGATAGCGGCTTGTCCGGGCCGGCTTACAATTTCACTCTGCCCGCCCCGGCTCCTTCCGTCCTTTTCTACCGCGTCTTCAAAGAATGAGAACGGCGCGGCTGGTGGCGGCGCTCTTCGGCGCGCTTGAGACGCATGAACCCCTCCACTGATACCGACAGAAATGGCCCCCTCCTGATTCCCCTTGCTCCAGTGAAGAATAACTCAACAGGTTCTCACGAAGAACGAAGGGCGACGCCGAGCGCGGGTTTCAGACAACGTGCGGCGGGAGGGAGCGCGCCGAGCAGACCGAGCAACAGACCGGTGAGGAGGCCGGTGACGGCGACGCGGGGGCTGATCTCCAGCACGAAGGCGCCGATGGAAAAAGGCACGGTGCGGCCCTCCAGCAGGAGCAGCGCGGCCACCGAGGCGAGGAGCGTGCCGAGCAAGCAGGCGAGCGTGCTTTCCTGGACGAGGCTCGCCGCCAGGGAGGCGCGACCGAAGCCGACGGCTTGCAGCGTGGCCATTTCGCGGACGCGGGAGGCGAAGGCGGCGTAGAGCGTGTTGAGGCCGCCGAAGACCGCGCCGGCGGCGATGAGGCCGGCGGTGAGCCAAGTCATGGCCCGCAGCGGGCGGAAGAAGGTGGTGAGCCGGGCGTAGTAGTCGCTTTCCCGCAGGGCGCTGAGTTCGAGATCGAGGCGCTGTTTGGTAAAGAGCTCGGCTTCGGCGAAATCCGCGGGGTCGTCGAGGCGCAGCACGACGCAGGACAGAGTGTCGCGTTTGGCCAGCACGCGCAGGTCGCCGAGCGGCGCCCAGAGTTCGGATTCCATGACGGTGCCGGGCGCGGCGAAGGTGCCGCTGATGACGAGTTCCTGGTCGTCGAGGGTCACGCGCTGGCCGGGTTGCAACGCCTCGGGAGCGACGCCGAGTTTGCGCCAGGCGAGACGGCCCGCCATGAGTTGACCGGAGGCGGGGAACGTGCCCGCGGTGAGGCGCACTTCGGGATGCGCGCGCAAGGCCGCGGGCGTGACACCTCGGAGCAGCGCTTGCGCGCGGCGGCCGTCCTCGCATTGCACGTAGTTCATATAATGGATCTCGCTGGAGACGGCGCGCGTGCCGAGACGTTCCGCGATGCCCGCGACGGCGGCTTCGGCGATGCCGGCGCTTTGTTCCGGCACTTCGCTGCGCTGGATGCTTTCCTCGGAACCGGCGCCGACGAGGATGACGTTGTGTGGTGACCCGGAGGCGGAGAGCACGCGCGTCATGCCCTCATTGAGGGCGGTGGCGGCCATCACCAACAGCACCACCAGCGCGCTGCCGCCCACGGTTTGCAGGAGGCGCGTTTTGGAGCGGAGGAGATTCCGCACGGCGTAGGAAAAGGGCAGCATGGTTCAGGCGCGGAGATTCTTCACGATGGGTTGGGTCATGGCCTGCCAGGCGGGCCAGAGCGAGGCGAGCAGGCCGAGCGCCAGCGCGGCGGCGAGGCCAGCCAGGGCGACGACGGCGTCGGGGCGGATGGCGAGCGTTTGCCCCTCATTGCCGAGGGTGAAGCTTTGCCAGCGCAGAAACGCCACGGCCAACCCCACGCCCAACGCGCCGCCGAGCAGCCCGAGCAGGCCGCCTTCGCTCACCACCAGGCAGGCGATGGCGCGGCCGGGATAGCCGAGCGTGCGCAGCACGGCGTTTTCCTTCACCCGGCCGCGCACGATCAGGAGCAGGGCATTGGCGACCAGGGCCATGACCGCCAGCACGGCGCCGAGACCGAGCCAGCGGGTGAAGCCGATGAGTTCGATCAACTCGGATGCGGTTTCCGCGAAGAAGGCTTTTTCCGGCCGGGTGTCCGTCGGTTGTTGATCGGCGTGAAAGCGTTCGTCGATGGCTTGGGCGACGCGGGCCAGGTCCTCGGCGCGATGCACGCGCACGTTGAATTGCGTGACCACGCCCAGCCCGGCGCGCGACGCCTGCTGGAGGAAGGGCAGCTTCACGTAGGCGACGTTGTTGTCCTGCACGAACGGCGAGCGAATGATGCCCGACACCGTGATGGTGACGCCGGCGGCGTTGAAGGTATCGCCGGGCCGGAGGCCGCGCCGCGTGGCGAAGACTTCGCCGAGCAGCGCGCCGTCGTCGCGTCGGCGCCAGGCGTCTTCGCTGCCGCCGATGAGCTGGATTTCGGGGGCGAAGGTGGTCAGCAACGCCTCCGGCACGCCGCGAAAGGTGATGACATCGAGCGA
>CAZQUC010000103.1:0-2422 GCA_964596095.1 uncultured Enterobacteriaceae bacterium | reverse complement strand
CGAAGGTGGTCAGCAACGCCTCCGGCACGCCGCGAAAGGTGATGACATCGAGCGACGCGCCGCAGTTGTTGACAACGATCTGCACAGGGATGACCTCGCGCACGCCGTCGATCCGGCGGATTTCTTCGGCGTAATGCTCGGGCAGGCGGCTGGTGGCGGGACAGAAGCGATTTTGCCGATACACCACGAGCACCGTGTCCGCGGCCGTGGCCTCGGTCGCCCGCGCGAGTGAGCGTTGCAAGGTCTCCACGGCCGTGAAGAGGAACATGCCGGAGGCTACGCCCAGGAGGGTGAGCAGCGAGCGCAGGCGATGCCGCGCGAGTTGCTTCGCGGCCAGGTGGAGGAGATTGAGCATGGCCTTCATGCGGTGGCGAGGAGTTGGCCTTTTTCGAGGTGGAGGGTGCGGTCGGCGGCTTCGGCGGCGCGGGGATCGTGCGTGACCATGACGATGGTTTTGCCGTGCTTTTGCGAGAGGGTTTGCAGCAGGTCGAGAATGTGGGCGGCGGCGACCTTGTCGAGGTCGCCCGTGGGCTCATCGGCCACCAGCAGGGGAGGATCGGCCACCAGGGCGCGCGCGATGGCCACGCGTTGCTCCTGCCCGCCCGACAGCTCCGCCGGCGTGTGGTGCAGCCGGTCGCCCAATCCCACCAACTCCAGCACGGCCTGCACGCGATCGTGGCGCTCGCGTTTCGACAAGGGCGAGAGCAGCAGCGGCAACTCGACATTCTCAAACGCCGTGAGCACGGGCACGAGATGATAGAGTTGGAAGATGTAACCGACATGCCGCGCGCGCCAGGCGGTGAGTTCGCGGCGGGACCGCCCGGCCAATTCCGTCCCGGCGATGACCAGTGAGCCTTCGCTCGGCGAATCGATGCCGGAGAGCAGATTGAGCAGCGTGGTTTTCCCCGAGCCGGACGGTCCCATGAGCGCGAGGAACTCGCCGCGCGCCACGCTGAGGTCGAGCTTTTCCAAGGGCGTGACCAAGGTCTTGCCCTTGCGGTAGCTTTTGGAAATGCCGTGGCATTGGATCATGAAGTCGGTCATGGCGTGGCGGGTTGAGGGTGGACGCGCTGGCCATCGTGCCAGTCGCCGGGGGTGAGCACGACGTGCTCGCCGGGGCGCAGCCCTTCGGTGACGCGGAGGTGATCGTCTTTCCGTTCGCCGGTGGTCCGCACCATCCGTCGGGTGAGCCGCTTGGTTTCAGGATCGCACACCCAGACGGTCTCGCCGCGCAACGCGGCGGAGGGGATCCAGAGCGCGAGCGATGCGTTGGAAGAGGAGCCGGCCGTGGACGCGGTGCCGGCGTCGAGAAATTCCACGCGGCACAGCATCTCCGGTCGCAATCGATCCTCAGGATTCAGGAGACGGACTTTGGCCTGGAGGGTGTTGCGTTGCAGGTCGGCCTCGCCGGTGAGGCGGGTCACTTCGCCGTCGAAGACGTTGCCGCTCAGCAGGCTGGTATGAATGTTCGCCCGCTGCCCCACCTGCAATTGGGCGGCGTCCGCGAGCGGCACATCGACGCGGACTTGCAGCTTGTCCGGCTCGTAGAGGATGCAAACGGTGGAGCTGTCCGGGTGATCCATCGCCAGCATTTTCTTGTCACCCGGCGCGGCCAGGAGACGCAGCACGCGTCCTTTGAGCGGCGCGTGCAGGCGTGTCCGCTCCAGCGCGAGCCGCGCCTGCTCCACCGCCACGGCCGCCAGCGCGATGTCGTCCTCCTTGGCTTGCGTTTCCAGCTCCATGCGTTGCGCGTCGGCGGCGAGTTCGGCTTCCTTGGCTTGGGCCGCTTGATGCAGGGACTTCTCCCGTTGCAGGCGCAGACGGGCGGCGATGAAATCGGCTTGCGCGACCGCGCGGGATTTCACCAAGCGGTCGAGCCGGGCCAGTTGATCGTCGGCTTCCGCTTCCATCGTCTTCGCCGCCGCGGCTTCGGCGGTGGCAGCGTCGCGTTTCCTGGCCATGGCTTCGACCGCCGACAGGTGCGCGTCGCGGGTCGAGATCAACAGACGGTGCCGCGCCTCCGCCGCCGCGAGCGCCAGTTTGGCGTCGTCATCGATCAAGGAGACGAGCAATTGGCCTTGCTTCACGTCCTGCCCCTCCAGGACATGCACGGCGGCCACCACGCCGTCGATGAGCGCGGAAACCTTCACTGCATACGGCTCGGGCTCGATCCAGCCGCTGGCTTGGAAGAGCGGCGTGCCGCCGGCGGTTGTTGGCGGGTTGGCGGGAGCGGCGTCCTGGGTCGCCAGCACCGGCGCCACTGCGACGACAGGCGCGGGCAACAAGCGGTCGCGATACAGCCCTGCAAAGAGCACGCCGAAACCAGCGAGCATACCCACCGGCAACAGCCAGGCCGGCCAGCGCCGTGTCGGAGGAGACGTCGAGTCAGAGCGGGAGAGAAAATCCAAAGATAAAGCCACGA
>CAZQUC010000102.1:0-11841 GCA_964596095.1 uncultured Enterobacteriaceae bacterium | reverse complement strand
AGCGTCGTGCCGGCGGGAAAGACGAAGGGCACGCCGTCGCTGAAATACCAGCCGCCGACATCGACCGGTGCGGCGCCTGCATTGTGCAGTTCGATGAATTCCGCGTGGACCGTGGGGTCGTTTTCGTCGTAATGGATTTCGTTGATGACGACGGGGCTTTGCGCGGCCAGCCGGAGTGGAGCGGCGAGCAGCAGCCAGAACAATGACGACAAACGGGGGCTCATGGGGATTGGGCAAGAGAGTGATTCAACGCTGGACGCTCAGCCGCAAGAACCGCCGGGGTTCCGGCACGACCGGAAGCACGGCCTGGCGTGATTCCAGACCGTCGGCGGTGTCGAGCAGCGTGTCGGTGATCGTGGTCCAGTCTTCCAGATCAGTGGAGGCTTGCACGAGCACGGTGACATCGGTGAGGCCGGCTTTTTTTTGGAAACGGAAGACGCAATGGGCGCCTTCGATGACGGCACCTGGGAGTTGGTCGGCATCGGGCTGTTTTGGATCAAGGCCGAGCGCATACTCGGCGAGATTGGAAAGCCCGTCATTGTCGGAATCCACAGTAGGATCGGCGGGCAGGCCGAGTTGCTGCGCCCAGGCTTCGAAGCCGGTCGGGCCGCCGCCACCGTCGGGATCGGGGTTGGCCGCACCGAAGGAAAGGACGGTCATCGCCGTCAGCGGGCCGGAAGCATCCGGCCAGCGGCCGAACGAGATGCCGGCCCCGGCGGAGGCGGGGACTTCCACGTGATCGACAAAGCGTCGCAACGCGCCATTCGCATCGGCTTCCAGCAGCCACACGTCATCCGCCGTGGAAGACAGACCGAACGGCTGGCCGGGTGTCCATCGCCCGGTGGTGGCGTGGGCATCCAGGAACGTCACGGGCAGGGTGAAGGTATCCGGGGAGATGACAGTGATTTCGTGGGCGCCATTGTAGCCGCCGAAGCCGCCATAGCCCGAGATGGTGATAACATCGCCCGTGGTCAGGCCGTGCGCGGCGCTGGTGACGGTGACGGGCGGCGCGCCGCCGGCGCCGGTGTAGCCGCTGAGGAGACGATTTTGCGGAGTGTTGAAGTGTGTTTCATCAAAGACCAGATACCCGCCGGCGGGGATGACCGATCCCTCGGGCAATTTGAATTTGCGGTAGTTGGATTTGCCGTCGCTGAGAAACCAGCCGGAAACATCGAGCGGCGCGGCGGTGGTGTTGACCAGCTCGATGGCATCGTGCCCGCCGTCCGCGGGCTGGGTCAGCACTTCATTGATGAGCACCCGGCCATCCGCGCCCGCGCCGGCGAC
The DNA here is from genome assembly GCA_964596095.1 of uncultured Enterobacteriaceae bacterium. Lineage (GTDB taxonomy): Bacteria > Verrucomicrobiota > Verrucomicrobiia > Verrucomicrobiales > V1-33 > CAJBME01. The sequence continues at coordinate 10,557 of CAZQUC010000102.1, read as the reverse complement.
GCCGGGGGAGCCGTGGAATTCGACGCTGGAGCGCCAACTGGCGGGCAGGTTGGGATCCGCCGCCGGATCGCGGAGTTCCAGCGTGCTGCCATCGCCGTCGGGCCGGCTCGGCCAGTCGCCGGCGTCGCTGTAAGCCAGCGAGGCCAGCGCCGCGCCGTCGGCGGTGAGCAAGGCCAATGTCTCCCCGCTGCGGGCGAGCGCCCCGGACCACACCCCCGCGAGGGGCACGGTATCGCCATAGCGCACGGCGAAAGCGCGCGTGTTTTCCACCAGCACCGCACGGCCACCGGGCGGCAGCGGCACGTTATCGAAACGATGCGTGATGCCCTCAATGAACCGCGCGCCGTAAAGATTCACCGCGTGATCGGCGGTGTTGAGCACTTCGATGAATTGGAAATCATCCGCCACGAAGCGCTGGGGCGGCTCGAGCGCGGCCCCGGCGGCTTGCTCAAGCGTCGAGGGTTCCGCCGGATGGTAATTGATCTCGACAATTTTGACCTCGCCCGCCTGCGCGAAGGGTTCGAGGAAAAACAGCGCTTCGTTGAGTGCCGACCAGCGCGTGCCATCGAACCAGCGCGCTTTGACCCGGCCGCTGGCGGTCAGCGGAATGGGCGCGTCGGGCGTGTAGGCGGCCAGGCCGGGCAAGACCTCGCCACCGGTCACGCGCGGGTCACGGCCATCGGTGGTGACATACAGCGTGCCGGTGCCGCCGGTCAGCGTCAGCGCCGCGCCGGAGGGAAGGAAGCCGCCGTGTTGCGGCGTGCCATTGACGGCGAAGGCCGGCGGGTCGGTGGTGGGCAGTTTCCGCACCGAGGTGCCGGGCCAGTTTTGCGCTTTCCACGCATTCAGCATGAGCGTGGTGCGGTTGGTGGCGGCGCTTTCCGGAAACCAGCCGGTGGCGCCGAGCACGCCGCCGCTCGGCTGCACCGACAGCGGGCCGTAAATGGCGGGCAGCCAGTTGTCGGCACGGGTGTAGTCGCCGGAGGGACCGCCGCCGCCCGCCCGGTCATCGCCCCAGCGCGCGGATTCGCCGACGATGGCGGCGTCGAGTTCTTGCACGCGCGCCTCGAAGCGGGCGCGGTTGCGCTCATTGGTCAGCGCGCCGCCGTGGGTGAGGTGTTTCCACGCCCGGTCGGCGAAACGCGCCTGGAATTCCGGCAAATGGTCCAGCGCGTTGATGAGGTTCACGCCGTCCTGATGCACCGCGAGCGTGCTGACATTGCTGCGGTTTTCCAGAATGCGCTCGGTGTCCCACAAATAAAACCGCCACGGCGCGTTGGCCGTGCCGCCGCCGGCCGCGCGCCAGTTGCCGTCCGTCTTGAGATCGTCGTTGTGGGCGAAATGCTGGACGATGTAATAGTCGATGTAGCTATCCACGTCGAGACGCTGTGCGATGTTCTCCCAGTTCCCGCTGTTAACCACAGTGCGCAGGCTATTGAGGCTCTGCTGCTCGGCGGTCACGAAGCCGCCGGGATTGTAGGAAACGATATCGTCCTCGCCGAGCGCGGGGTTGTTATAGGCCACGTAATGATCCGTGCTCGGACGCTCGTGGAGGTTGTAAACGCCCCAATACAGCCCGTTGAGAAAGAGGTGGACGAAGTGCCCGCGCAGCCCGTCGGCCTGTCCCATTTCGATGAGCGAGTCGCGGGACCACTGGTCGCGGATCAAGGTCGCGCGCTGGCGCTGCTCGGCCGCGGAATGAATCCACGAGTTGTTATACATCGCGCGGAGCTGGACGTTGTTGAAGTTCGTGACCGCGCCGCCGGCCTCGCCGAACAGATCGAAGCTCAGCTTGCCTGCCCCGTAATCATTCCGAAACCGCAGGCTGAGCGAATGCTTGATGGAGCTGTTGGGATTCCGGCTGGCGCCGCCCTGGATCCTCAATCCCGCGTCGATCTGGAACCCCTCCAGCGCATTCACACCCTCCCCGGTGGCCGCGGCCTGGAAATACTCGGCGGAGACGGGTGCTTCCAGGTTTTCATTGGTCGGTTGGGAATAAATGCCGCTGGAGCCGAAGAGCCGCGCCATGGTCGTGGAAACGGAGAGCACGGGCAACGCGCGCAGCCCTTCCAGAAACCGCGCGCCGTCCGTTTCGCTTTGCGACACCGCAGGGTCCACCGCGTAGTCCGCCGAGGGCTCGGCGCCCCACGAAGCCGGGTAGCCGGCGGGCCGGGTCTGCGTGGCGACAGCCGCCGGGAACAGGTAGGTATGCGTCGCCACCGCGGACGGCTCATAACCGTTCCGCGTGGCCGCGACCCGCAGCACGGTGCTGGTGGCGAGGGTGAGGGGCGCGTCGTAAAGCGTGGCCGTCGCGGCGGGCGTGCCGTTGGCTTGCAGGGGCGGACTGGAGTCCAGCGTGTAGTAAAGGCCGGCCCCGGCCGTCGCCGACGAAAGCGTGACCGTCACCGGCGCGGTGTAAAACCCCCGTCGCGCGGAAACCGCCACCGCCGCCGCGCGCAAATACCCATCCGCCGCATTGGCCGCGCCGGGCGTGGGCGTGGCGAAAAAGACCGGGGAGCCGTCCCCCGGCTTCCGCCCGTAGGACACGTCCGTTTCCTGGGGGGGGTAATCCGCCCCGCCGGCCTCGAATTCCCCCGCCACCGTGCCGTCGGGCTGGAACAACCCGAGATACTCCCCGCCCGCGCTGAGCGAAAACGAGGTGTGCAGGTTGCCGTTGGCATCCGGGCCGTTCGCGCCGGTGGCGAAGATGACGAGGTAGCCGTGGGCCGCGATGACTGTCCCGGCGGGAAACGTCCACTTCGCCGGGTTGCCCGCATTGTCCGTCAGATGCCACCCGCCGAGATCGACCGGCGCCGCGCCTTCATTATAAAGCTCGATCCAGTCGTCGAAGGTTCCCGCTACCGCGCCGGGCGCCACGGTCGTGTTGTTCGACGCCATGAATTCATTGAGCCGGACTTGGGCGGTGGCGGTGTTGACCCACCACCCCGCCAGGGCGGAGAGGAACACACACGATGGATGAAGACGGGAAACAAGGGGCATTTGTCAGAGGGGGTGGATTTCACGCTCAAGACATCACCACGAAGGGGATGATCCAAGGATGAGACGCTCGATGGGCGAGGAGCCTGGGATCCACGACCATCACCACCTGCCTCGGAGAACCCTCCACCGTCGGAGCCGGAATGGAGACGGCAGAATGTTTCATTGTCGGATGGATCAACAGACGTCGTAGTTGTGGGGCATGGTCACGACATGCGGCAAGGGTTTTTTACGAAAAAGTCACCAGAAACTTCCGCCGGCGTGCTTGGCCCGCGTCGCGAAAATCACGCGGAAAGTCTCCGTTGCGCGGTATTCCTGACCGGACCAAACGTCTCGCGGCGCTGCCAGATGAGTGGGCCCGCGTGTTCCGGAAATGCCAGGCCGGTGGAGATGTGGAGAGATTGAGCGTAAATCCCATTCATTATATATAAAATAATTTCAATGATTTATCGATGGTTTTCAAAGAACTTTCTTCACCTCGATATGCTCCCGCTCATGGAAAAATATTGACCCCGCAGGAACGTTTTTTATGATCCGCCCGCTCTTCCTCACCGCACCCGCTTCGCTGCCGCCTCCATCTCCACCCTGTCTATGACACACTCCGCCCTCGGCAATCGTTGTTCGTGGAAACGCATTTTCCGCAAAATCCTCAAACATCTTTATTTAAGCGCATTATGCTGGTTTTCACTGGCAAATCATTCCCATGGTGAGGAGGTCAACGCTGTCTTTTCTTCCGTCGCGAGCGTCCCGGTCACGCAATCCAGTTACACGGCTTCGGGGAAGACGGTGAATTTCACGCTGAATTACCTGCCGACCACGGGGACGAATCTGACCGTCGTGCGGAATACGGGTCTGGCGTTTATCAGCGGAACCTTCGACAACCTCGATCAGGGGCAGATGGTGGTGCTGAATTTCGGAGGCAGCGATTTTTATTTCGTGGCCAATTATTACGGCGGCACCGGCAACGATCTGGTGCTGCACTGGGCCAACACCCGTCCGGTGGCCTGGGGAAACAACAGCAATGGCCAATTGGGGGATGGCAGCACGGTGATCCGGACGACGCCGGTGGCCGTGGACGTCTCCGGCGTGCTGGCAGGCAAGACCATCATCTCCCTGGCCACCGGGAACGAGCATACGCTGGCGCTCTGCTCGGATGGCACGCTGGCGGCCTGGGGCGTCAATTATTTTGGTTCTTTGGGTAATAACAGCTACGAGGACAGTGCGGCGCCGGTGCTGGTGGACATGTCGGAGGCCTTGGCGGGCAAACGTGTGGTGGCGGTGGCGGCCGGAGGGATACGAAGCCGTGAGCCTGCCCGGCGCGCGGTTGTTTTCGCAGGAGTTGCAACGCGAGGCCTTCGGCATCTGGGACAAGGACGCGCTGATCGTGCTCTACGACCACACCGGCCCGCGCGCGCTCGACACCGCCGCGTGGTTCGCCGGCCATGGTTTCACCGAAGTGAAGGCCCTCGCCGGCGGCATCGACCGCTATGCCGCCGAGGCCGATCCGTCGCTGCCGCGTTACGAAATAGAAATCGTCTGAGCGGGCGGTTTCCTCCCGTCTTCCATCCAAAGGCGGTGGTTTCAGGGGAATTCGGACCGATCCCAATGACCCTCGGTCAACGACACCGCGTCCCGCCGCAATCGCTGACCAAAATATCCCCATGGAGCGTGACATCAATGTTGCCCCACTTTGCCAACTCTTCTGATAGAAAGACATTGACCAGTCAGGAACGATTCTTATGGTCCCTCCATCCCCTCTCATCTCACGCTTCTCTAGCGTCTTCATCTCTACCCTACATATCTCCTTTCTCTCATGCATACTTTTCGTGATGAATGCCACCCACAGAAGCAATTTTTCAGCGCCAATTGCGATCGACCTCTCCTCCAGCCATCATCCAGCCCTGGCGCTATAGTTGGTTCCTTTTCCGGCCGCTTATCCAACTGGCGAGGACTACTCCTCCTTGTCGCTCCGCTTCTCATCGGGAGCGCCCTCACGGTGGCGCCCGCCTGTCGGGGAGAGGATGGGGAGTGGGTCTATTCGGGACAGATGCCCGCCTTCATTCCGGCGGAAATCGCGGTGCCGATTTTCACCGACATCAGCGCCATTTCCGGGGGCGCCGTCCATGTCGTGGCGATCCGGCAGGATGGAAGACTCGTGGCCTGGGGAGACGACTCTGCCGGCAAGACGACCATTCCGCCCGAGGCGCAAAGCGGAGTGACCGCCATTTCCGCGGGCAACACCAATACGGCGGCGCTCAAGCAGGATGGCAGCGTTGTGGTGTGGGGCAGCAATTTTTACGGCCAGACGACCATCCCGCCCGAGGCGCAGGGCGGCGTGGCCGCCATCGCCACGGGAGGAGGCCATATGGTGGCGCTCAAACAGGACGGCGGCGTCGTGGCTTGGGGACGCGACTCGCATGGCCAGGCGACCGTTCCGTCCGAGGCGCAAAGCGGTGTGGCCACCATCGCCGTAGGCGACTATCATACGGTGGCGCTCAAGCAGGACGGCAGCGTCGTGGCCTGGGGACGCAACGACTACGGCCAGACGACAGTTCCCGCCGCCACACAAAGCGGCGTCACGGCCATCGCCGTAGGATATTATCATACAGTGGTGCTCAAGAACGGCGGTGTCGTGGTTTGGGGAAACAATGATTCCGGCCAGGCGACGGTGCCCACCGAGGCGCAAAGTGGTGTCATCGCCATCGCTTCGGGCTGGTCTCACGTGGCGGCGCTGAAGCAAGACGGCAGCGTCGTCGTCTGGGGGGGAGGAATCGGCACCAGCGGCCAAACCATCAGGGCGGTTCCCCCCGCCGCCCAGAGCGGCGTGGCCGCCATCTCCGCGGGAAGCGGCTACACGGTGGCGCTCAAACAGGATGGCGCAGTCGTGGCTTGGGGAGGTGGCCGCAATAGGGAGACGTCCGTGACCGCGCTGAGCAGCAGCGTCACCGCCCTGGCCGCGACCAACAATCACATGGTAGCGCTCAAAGATGACGGCGGCGTCCTTGCGTGGGGAAACAACGCTTCCGGCCAAACGACGGTGCCCGCCGCCGCCCAGAGTGGCATCACCGCCATCGGCGCGCGCAACGGCTATACGCTGGCGCTCAAGCAGGACGGCGGCGTCCTCGCCTGGGGAAACAACAGCTATGGCCAGACGACGGTGCCCGCCGCCGCCCAGAGCGGCGTCACGGCCATTGCCGCGGGAGGCGTTCATGCGCTGGCGCTCAAGCAGAACGGCAGCGTCGTCGCCTGGGGAAACAATAGCTATGGCCAGACGACGGTGCCCGCCGCCGCCCAGAGCGGCGTGACCGCCATCGCCGCCGGAAATTATCACGCAGTGGCGCTCAAGCAGGACGGCACGGTCGTGGCTTGGGGAGACAGCGCTTACACAAGCGTTCCGCCCGAGGCGCAAAGTGGTGTCACCGCCATCGCGGCGGGCCTCAATCACACCGTGGCGCTCACGCAAAACGGGAGCGTCGTCGCTTGGGGAAGCAATTCTTCCGGCCAGACGACGGTGCCCGCTGCGGCTCTCGTCAGTGTCACCGCCATCGCGGCGGGCGGACGCACGAGCTTTTACCGTCTCGCGGGCGAGGCCGCGCCGCCGTCGCTTCCGTCCGAAATCGTGGTGGAACAGCCCGCCGATACGGGGCTGGAAAACGGCGGCAGCCGTGACTTCGGCCTGCAAGATGCGGGCAGCCCGGCGAGTTTGGTCTTCACGGTCAGGAACGCAGGAACCGGCGCGCTGCTGCTGGGCACCGGGACAGTTTCCGGCGCGAACGCCGCCGATTTCGCGGTGACGACGCAGCCCTTTTCGCCCGTGCCGCCGGGAGAGAGCACCACCTTCACCGTGCGGTTCATCCCATCCGATCTGGGCAGCCGCCAAGCCACGCTCCGCTTCGGCACCAACGACGCGGACGAAAATCCTTTTGAAATCCAGTTGGCCGGCACGGGACAGGAACCCGCCGTGCTGCCAGCGGCCACGTTCAACCCCTCGGCCCTCAGCATCCTGCCCGGGGACGGCATGGTGCTCAATCCCAGCGTGACGGGAACCACGCCGATCATGTTCGAATGGTTCGAAGGCCAGACGGGCGATACCTCCACGCCCCTCGATGGCACCGACTCGTCGCTCAGCGTGTCGCCGGAGGAGGACACGTTTTACTGGGTGCGCGTCACCAACCGCGGCGGGACGGTGAATGGCGGACAGATCAAAGTCATCGTCATCCGGCCCTATCCGCAGCAGGGCGATGACAATATCATCACGAATGTCACGGCGGATTTCGAGGATGATGAGTCCATCACCGAAGTGCGCACGGCCGAAGTCTCCGGGACGACGTGGGTGGTGTTTCTGCGGGGGGGCCGCCTGTATTCCGTGCCGTTCCAGGGAGGTGTTTTGGTCGAATTGACCGCCGGGATCGAAAATCCCGGCATCTCTTCAGGCTCCATAAGTGACCTTTCCACCAGCGTTCCTCGGCATACCGCCTCGGGCCGGCGATGGACGATTTCCGGAGACGCTGTTTTCTTTTATGCTATCACGCCGCGCCGCCTGTATCGCGTGCCGCTCGCGGGCGGCACGCCGGTGGACCTCAGTGGCGCGGCGGGAAGCGTGCAGGGATTTGTGATCAGCCAGGACGGAGCCACCGCGTTCTTCGCGACGAGCCACCTCTACCGCGTCCCGACCAGTGGCGGCGCGCCCATGCAGATGACCAGCGGCCTCTCGCCCTTCCAGTTCTGCCTCACGCCCAATGGCTCCCATCTCGTCTTTGCCGCGGCTCCGGCGGATGTGAACAACGCCGGGCTGTATTCCTTGCCTGTCGGCGCCACCACCGCCACCACGCCGCTGCGGCTGAACAATCCGAATCCTCCCGCCGATTCCGTGGCCGGACGCGGCATCTTGGAATTCCAAATCAACTCCCTCTCCAACCGGGTGGTTTACAAGGCCAACGACGATGCCGGCTACGAGCAGCAACAACTTTTCTCCGCGGCGATCACCAGCGCGTCGCGAGTCAGCCTGGAAGCGTCGGCCAATAGCATCGTGCGGGCTTTTTCTATTTCCCCCGATGGCTCGCGGGTGGCTTACCACGCCCGGCTGGACGGCCAGACGGACTATCGACTGCACACGATTCCGGTCGCGGGAGGAAGCCGGTTCACGGTCGCGGGCGCGAGCCAGGGTGCTGACAGCGCGCCGGTTTTCACGGCGGACAGCCAGCGATTGCTGGCTCAGGGCTTCTTCGCTCCCGACGAAGGCATTTCGCAAATCGCGCTCTTCAATGCCGCGTCCTCCGGCCACACCCTGGTGAGCGAAACGCCGCCCGGCGCCTCGGCGGATTTTGTCACTCCCGGCCTCGCTCCCGGCAGCGGCGCGGTTCTTTACGAAGCCACGTCCGCCACCCCCGGAGGCCCCTTTCTGAAAGCGGCCAGCCCCTCCGGGACGGACCGGCGGATTCTCGATGCCACTCTCCTCGGGGGCGCGCTCCAGCCGGCGACAGGCCAGCGCTATCTGATTTCCCCGACCGGCCAGCGGGTGCTCTTCGTGAAAAACGGCGACCGCGTCAACGCGAACGATCTCTATACCTCCGCCATTGCCGATGGCGCCATCCGCCGGACGCATCCACCGGTCACCACCCATTCGATGGCGATCACCCGCTACGGCGCGGTGGGGGACGGAAATTCCGCCTGGTTTGTCGGAAACTATGCCAGCGCCGGCCGCTTCGATTTGATCCTCTCCCGCATGCCCACGCCTATCCCGCCGGCCATCGTCGAGCAATCCTCTTCCACCACCCTCGATCAGGGGCAAAGCGTGGCGCTGAGTGTCACCACGGAAGGCACGCCCGTGATCACCTATCAATGGTTCACCGGAGAAAGCGGCGTGACCACGTCCCCCATCGGTGGCGCCACTGGCGCGACTTACACCACCCCGGCGCTCACCGGATTGCTGCACCGTTACTGGGTGCGGGCCACCAATCACATCGGCAGCGTGGACAGCGCCACCATCGTCATCACGCTCAACCAGCCCCCCGCCATCACCGTGCCTCCCGCCAGCCAGACGGTGCTGGAGGGCGAATCCACCAGCCTGAGCGTGACCGCCACCGGCACCGGCCCGCTCACTTACGCGTGGTATCAAGGCGCTTCCGGCGACACCACTCATCCGGTGGGCCTTAATTCATCCACCTTCAACACCGGCCCGATCCTCGCCGACACGCGCTACTGGGTGCGGATCTCCAGCCCTTACGGCACGGCGGAGAGCGCCGCGGCGGAAATCACCATGACGCCACGCATTCCGGTCTTCACCTCGCCCGCGACGGCGAACGCGGTGCAGGGCATTCCCTTCGAGTTTCAGATCATCACCACCTATCCGCCGAACGTCCTCACCAGCCCCAACCTGCCCGCCTGGCTGGCGTTGGATCCCGCCACCGGCGTCTTGAACGGTACACCGCCGACGGTGGGGAATGTGACGCTCGATCTCGTCGCCACCAACCCCTATCGCAGCAGCCAATCCACCCTCGCCCTCACGATTCTGCCGCAAAAGCCGGTCATCACCAGCGCGCCCACCTTTGCGGGCCGGCAGAACGATCCCTTCACCTACACCGTCACCGCCACGCAATCGCCGGTTTCTTTCACCATCGGCACGCTGCCCGGCGGCTTGCAGTTCAATCCCGCCACCGGCGTCATTTCCGGCACGCCCACCGTCAGCGGCGCATTCACCATCCCGCTTGGCGCCATCAACGCGGGCGGCACAGGCACGGTCAACCTGACGCTCTTCCTCGCGCCTCCCATTCCGGCCCCGGTCATCCTCAATCCCTCCTTCGTCGCCGGTATCGCCAATACTCCGTTCTCGTTGCAGGCCACCGCCAGCAACGAGCCCACCGGCTTTGCCCTCGACGAAGCCCCGGCCTGGCTATCGATCAATGCCTCCACCGGGGTGCTCTCCGGCACCCCGCCGTTGCCGGGAGTTTATTCCTTCAAGATCCGGGCCTCCAATCAGTCCGGCTTCGGGGATTTCAAAATCGTGCCCTTCACGGTCGAGCCGCATCCGCAGGCCCCGGCCATCACCAGCATCGGCCAAGCCCTCGGGCGGAAGGACATGGCCTTCAGCTTCCAGCTCACCACCAGCGTGGCCGCCACCTCGTATGCCCTCGTCTCCGGCGCCTTGCCTCCGGGAGTGACGTTCTCCTCCTCCACCGGCGTCTTCTCCGGCAACCCCACCACGCCCGGAACCTATGAGTTGATGCTTCATGCGAGCAATGCCTTCGGCCCCGGCAAGGATAGCGCCCTCCGGATCGTCATCCGGCCGCCGCTCCAGGTGCCCGCCATTCTGCTTTCCTCCTTCAATGCCACCGTGGGCCAGCCCTTCAGCACCACTGTCACTGCCAGCAACAGCCCGACCTCGTTCACCTTCACGGGCCTCCCGGCTTGGCTCAGCCAAACGGGAGCCACTGGCACACTCACCGGCACCCCGCCGGTGGCCGGCATTTTCACCTTCACGGCCGTGGCCGCGAATGACGACGGCGCCAGCGCCCCGCAGACGATCACCCTCACCGTCGCCTACCATCCCAATGCCCCGCG
>CAZQUC010000101.1:0-11863 GCA_964596095.1 uncultured Enterobacteriaceae bacterium | reverse complement strand
CGAATGTCCTGCTGTGGGTTTCCGCAAGCAGCCGCCAGCCGTCCGCATTTATCGTAACCCGGCGTAATCCGATTCGCGCGTTGCATCTCCGTGGCCTTGGGAGACGCTGGGAGGCAATCTTGCTTCCGGCCGGCGCTTTATTGGCTGGTTCACCATGCTTTTCCGTGTCATTCCCATGTTCGCTCTCCAATCAAACCGGCTGAAGCCGGCCGCGGCTGCGTTGTCTTGTGTCGCCGGCTTCCTCGCCGTGGTCCCCACGGGCCAAGGCGCCGAGCCCGCCGCGCCACTCTCGTTCAATAAAGATCTGCGCCCCATTCTCGCGGATAAATGTTTCGCCTGCCACGGCACCGACGCCCACGCGCGCAAGGCCGACCTGCGGCTGGACACTCCGGAGGGAGCCTACGCGGAGACCGATGGCGGCGTCGCCATCAAGCCGGGCGATCCTTCCCAAAGCGAAGTATGGGCGCGGATCATCACCGACGATCCGGATGACATCATGCCCCCGGTGAAGTCGCACAAGACGCTTTCCCCCGAGGAAAAAGACATCATCCGGCGCTGGATCGAGCAAGGCGCGCCTTACGAAAAACACTGGTCCTTCGAGCCGCCGGTGAAAGCGCCCGTGCCGGAGATCGCTTCGCCGGAAGCCCCGGTGCGCACGCCGGTCGATGGCTTCTGGCTGGCGAGTCTCGCCCAGGAAAACCTGCGCCCCGCCCCCGAAGCGGACAAACCCACCCTCATCCGCCGCGTGACGCTCGCCCTCACCGGCCTGCCGCCGACCCCCGAGGAAACCGCCGCCTTCATCAACGACCCCGCGCCCGACGCCTACGAAAAATTGGTGGACCGCCTGCTGGCCTCGTCGCGCTTTGGCGAGCACATGGCGCATTGGTGGCTCGACCTCGCGCGCTACGCCGACACCCACGGCCTGCACCTCGACAACGAACGCCAGACCTGGCTCTACCGTGATTGGGTGGTCAATGCCTTCAACCGCAACCTGCCCTTCGACCAATTCACCATCGAGCAACTTGCCGGCGATCTGCTGCCCGAGCCGACGCCGGATCAACTCGTCGCCACCGGCTTCATCCGCGCCAATGTCACCACCGGCGAAGGTGGCGCCATCAATGAGGAATGGCTCTTCCGTTACGCCGTGGACCGCACCTCCACCGCTACGCAGACGTGGATGGCGCTGACCACGCAATGTGCCGTGTGCCATGACCACAAGTTCGACCCCATCTCGGCGAAGGAGTTCTATGAGATGTATGCCTTCTTCAACAACAACGCCGACCCGGCCATGGACGGCAATGCGTTGTTGACCGCGCCCACGGTGAAGTATTACGCGCCCGAGCACCAACAAACGCTGGCGGAATGGGATGCCAAAATCCGTGACGCCCGCGCCCGTCGCGACCAGGCCATCGCCGCGCAGGTCGCGGCCTATCGCGACCCCGGCGCGTTGGCTCCGGGCGATGTCCCGCCGCCACCTCGTGAGATCGAGGAAATCTGGGTGGACGACGCCTTCCCCGCCGGCGGCAAATTGCAAGGCAAACCGACCTTCGTGGGCCAGCCGGAAATCGCGCCGCCCAGCGGCGAGAAAGCGCTCAAGCGCGTCAGCCAGGGCCTCAGCCAGGACGTGTGGGAAACCACGACCCCCACGCTCGTGCCCGACCAGGCGGTCATCTCCGTCTTCGCGCGGCTCGATCCGGCCAACCTGCCGAAGGCGATCATGCTGCAATTCAACAGCCAGGGCTGGGAACACCGCGCGGTGTGGGGCGATGAGCACGCCATCGACTGGGGCACGCTCGGCACGCCCAGCCGTGTCGCGGCCGGCCCGTTGCCCGCGGCCGGCGACTGGGTGAAGCTGGAAATCGAAGCCGCAAAACTCGGTCTGAACCCCGGCGCCGCCATCACCGGCGTCGCGCTCACCCAGTTCGGCGGCACGGTGTATTGGGATCGCCTCGCGCTGCGCGGCACGGTCGATCCCGCGCATGATCCCTCGTTTTCCTTCGCCGTGTGGCACGGCCAACGCGCGGGACAGGAACTCAAAGGCGCGCCCGCCGACGTCAACGCCGCCTTGAAAAAGCCCGTCGCCGAAGCCACCGCCGGCGACAAGCACGCGCTGCGGCGTTACTACGTCGCCACCATCGGCCGCGAGACCAAAGCCGCGCTCGCCCCCGCCAATGACGCGCTGGCCGCGGTGGAAAAACAACGCGCCGACTTCGACGCCACCGTGCCCTCGTCCTTCATCATGCGCGATCTGGAAAAGCCACGCGAGTCCTTCGTCATGCTGCGCGGCCAATACGACGCGCCCGGCGAGAAAGTCCTGCCCGGAACCCCCGCCGCGCTCCCGCCGCTGGCCCAGCGCCCCGGCAAGGACCGCGCCGACCGGCTCGATTTCGCGCGCTGGATCGTCGCGCCGGAAAATCCGCTCACCGCGCGCGTGGCCGTCAATCGTTTCTGGCAGCACTTCTTCGGCGCGGGCCTCGTGCGCACCTCGGCGGATTTCGGCTCGCAGGGCGAAACGCCGACCCATCCCGAGTTGCTCGACTGGCTCGCGGTCAGCTTCCGCGAGCACGGCTGGGACATGAAGTGGCTCGCCAAAACCCTCGTCACCTCGTCCGTGTGGCGGCAGTCCTCACGCGTGACGCCGGAGATCCTGGAGCGCGATCCCGAAAACCGCCTGCTGGCCCGCGCCCCGCGCCCGCGGCTCAATGCCGAAGCCGTCCGCGACACCGCGCTGTATCTCTCCGGCCTGCTCGTCGAGACGCGCGGCGGCAAAGGCGTGAAAACCTACCAGCCGCCGAACATCTGGGAACCGGTCGGCTATTCGGACAGCAACACGCGTTATTATAAACGCGATGACGGCGACGCGCTCTACCGCCGCTCGCTCTACACCTTTTTCAAACGCACTGCGCCCGCGCCTTTCCTCGTCAATTTCGACGCCCCGGCGCGCGAGGAATTCTGCACCAAGCGCGACCGTGGCAACACGCCGACCCAGGCGCTGCAATTGCTCAACGACGTGCAGTATTTCGAAGCCGCCCGCGGTCTCGCCCAACGCCTGCTCGCCGCGGAAGGCACGCCCGAGCAACGGCTCGAACGCGCCTACGCCCTCGTCCTCTCCCGCGAGCCGGAGCGGCTGGAGTTGACCCGCGTGCGGCAGATGCTCGACGACTTCCTCGCCTTCTACCGCGCGGATGCCGCCGCCGCCCAGGCCGTGCTCACCAACGGCGAGTCCAAAGCGCCGGAAGGCCTCGACCCTGCCGAACTCGCCGCCTGGACCCAGGTCGGCAACCTCCTGCTCAATCTCGACGAAACCATCACCCTCAACTGACCAGCGCCATGCACCCGCTCATCGAACGGGCCGTCACTTTGCCGCCCTGCCCGTTCTACCGCCAGGCCTGCCTGCGTTTGGGTGGGAGCCGCCATGCGGAGCAGCGCCAGCCTCTGAAGCAAAGGGCTTTTTTCCTTGCCTCGGGGAGGAGGGGAGTAACGGTATCAGGATGATGTTTGGCCTCACTTCTCTCGGGCGTATGGTTTTTTGTTGGGCGGCTTTGGTGGCGTCGCTCGTGTTCGCCCCGCTGTCTCCGGGAATTCCGGTTTATAAGCAGCTCAAGAGCTTGGGAAATCCCGATGGCATGGGAACCAACCCTGGAGCCAGTCCGATTCGCGCTTCGGATGGGTTGTTTTACGGCACCACACTCTTTGGCGGGAGCAACAAGTCAGGGGTGATTTACCGCGTCCGGCCTGATGGAACGGATTATCGTGTCCTCTATCATTTTGGTCCGCTCCCGCCTGTTGGCGCCAATAACGTGAGCCGTCCCGTTTATCCCGTGGGCCGGCTGCTGGAGGCCGATGACGGCCGTCTGTATGGCGTGGCGGCCAATGCAGGCGCTTCGTATGGCGGGGCGCTTTTCCGCATCGATAAATCCGGGGAAAATTTCCGGACGCTACGCACGTATCCCATCACGGCAACGCAACCCACCAACCCGGTGGCCGGACTGATCCAAGGCTCGGACGGGTGGCTCTACGGCACCACCACGGAGGGTGGCGCCACCACCAGGGCGACCATCTTCCGCATGGGGCTGGAGGGGAATGATTACCAGGTCATCCACACGATCGGATCGGGTGCGGGTGAACCCCGCGGCACATTCAATCCCTTGTTTGAGGGAAGTGACGGATTTCTGTATGGAACCAGCCGCTCTGGAGGCGCGACGAACAATGGCACGATATTCAAGCTGAAAAAAGACGGCTCCGAGTTCTCAGTCATCCGCTCCTTTTCCCTGCCGGATGGCGATGGACACAGTCCGTGGGGCGGTGTCATTGAGGGGAGCGATGGCTTTTTTTACGGCACGGTGGAATACGGGGGCTCCAACACGGGAGGCGGGGTGTATCGGATCGCACGCGACGGCTCGGATTACGCGATGATCTGTAGTTTTGGTGCCATTCCGGGCGGCCTTGGATTCTTGCGTCGCGTGCGCGGCGAGCTGGTGGAGCATCCGGATGGGTTTCTCTACGGCGTTGTCGCCGAATTTAGCATTGATTTCCCCCGCCTGCCGGGTGCTGTTTTTCGGGTGCGCAAGGACGGGTCTGGCTTTGAAGTGTTGACGGGGAACGGGAGTCTGCCGGGGGCTCTTGGATCTGAATACCCGGAAACCGGTCTGGCGTTGGCGGAGGATGGATCGCTGCTGGGGGTGGCGGGCGAATCCTCGCCCGGCTTTCTCTACCGGTTGACGGCGGAGGACCGGAGCTTTGAGATATTGCGGCGATTTTCGGAATCCGGAGGCGAACCCCGCCAGCCGGGCATGCCCCTTGAGGGGCGTGATGGCCGGTTTTATGGCATGGGTAGCAACAACGGAACCTACGAGTTCTTTTCCGCGTCGCGCGATGGAGGTGAGGTCGATCTTTTGCTTCAGTTCCGTGCAAACAATGCGGCACTCAGGCCGCCTTTCGAAGGCGTGGACGGTCATTTCTTTACCGCCAGCGAGCGGGGTGGGGCGAATGACATGGGGTTTGTCGCCCGGATTGAGGTCGGCGGAGAGGATATTTCTCTGATCCATTCCTTTGCGGCCGAGCCGGCCACGGAGCCGCGGCAGCCGTGGAGCGGTGTCATCCAGGCCAGCGACGGATTTCTCTACGGCACCACCAGCCACGGAGGTCGGAACCAGCTTGGAACTGTTTTCCGCATGGCGGCGGACGGGAGTGATCTCACGGTGATCCACCATTTCACCCAAGTGAGCGGGATTTTTTCAGCCAACACGCCGGCGCAAAATCTGCTGGAGGGCAGCGATGGTGCCTTGCACGGGTTGACCGAGTTCGGCTGCTACCGGGTGAACAAGGACGGCTCCGGCTTCCAGTTCACCGAACTTCCACGCCAAGGGGTGACTCCTCCCAAACCTCGCGGACCTCTGATCGAGGGAAGCGATGGCGTTTTGTATGGCACGGCCTCCGAAGGCGGAACCCTCGGTCGCGGGATAATTTTCAAGATCAATCAGGACGGCAGTGATTTTACCGTTTTGTATCAAGTTCCCGTCTCCCGCGGAGTGTCGTATTGGCCGATAGGCGCCCTGGCGGAGGGGACTGACGGCAAGCTCTACGGCGTCAGCTTTTACGGCGGCACCCGCGATTCCGGCACGCTGTTCAGCCTGAACCGCGATGGCACCGACTTCTCCCGGCTGCATAGCTTCGGAACGACGGGCGACGGCATTTATCCGGAAGGGCTGGTCCGCAGCGGGGATGGCTTGCTCTATGGATTTACCCGCCTGGGCGGGGCGTATAACTTTGGGACATTCTTTCGTTACGGAGAAGCCCCGGAAATCGATGTCGAGCACCCTGCGGGCATCGGCTTGACCAGTGGGGCGAGTTCACTCGATTTTGGCGACGTCAAGGTCGGGACGGACTCTGAGCTGGAAGTTACTATCAAAAACAGCGGGGAACTGCCGCTTGGCCCCATCCGTGTGAGTTTCCAGGGAACCCATGCCGCTGATTATCTGGCGGAAGCCCTTCCCGCTGATACCGTGGCCTCTGGAGCTTCCAGCGTGCTGAAAGTGCGGTTTTCACCGGCTGCGGCGGGAAACAGCGAGGCCACGCTGCTGATCGAGAGCGATGACTACGATGAAAGCCCGTTTGTGATCGCTCTCACCGGCTTCGGACTGGCTCCGGAAATCGAAGTGGCTATCCTTGAGTTTACAATACCGACGGTTTTGGTTCATAATAGCGACGATGTTTTTAGTTTTCCCTCTGCAGACCTCGGAACTCCCGTCGAACTCTGGCTACGTGTGGCAAACTTAGGAAACGCTCCGCTGAGCCTCGGCCAAGCCCGCCTGCCCGCAGGCTACGCTTTGGCGGAACCCCATGCGTTTCCTTCCGAAATCGCCCCTGGAGAATACGTTTTGTCCGGGCTGCGACTTACGGGTCAGCAATTGGGGCGTTACTCTGGATGGATAGAACTTGATAATGACGATGCTGATGAATCACCTTTTCGTTTCCAAATCGATGGCTGGGTGATCGCGCCAGAGATCGGCGTTTTTGATGGAGATTCAGTGGCCGCGCCGGAGCTTCTCGCGGGACAGGCTGCCGTGGTGGATTTTGGCGAAACCCGGCTCGGAACATCCGTCACCCGTTCATTTACCGTGGAAAGCGAGGCATTGCCCAGCGGGGACGTGCGCTCGCTCCAGGTGGAAGACATTTCGGTTCCGGCAGGCTTTGTGGTGCAAGTGCCGCAACCATTGCCTTTTGGCATTGCTTCCGGGAACTCCGAGGCTTTCCAGATCCGTCTCGAAGCTGCCACCGTGGGGACTTACTCCGGCCTCGTCACCATCAAAAACAACGACCCCGACGAGGCGGAGTTCACTTTTCCGATCACGGGTTGGGTGACCGCTCCGGAAATCGCCGTGCATGACGGGCCGGACACCGCCGCGCCGGAACTCGCGTCAGGCCAGACACAAGCGGTGGGCTGGGGGCGCGTGATCCAGGGCACCATCGGCGGAGGCGCGGCACGGGCGCTGACCATCGCCAATACCGGCACCGCGCCGCTCGCGGTGTCGTCCATCACGGTCCCGCCGGGGTATGAATTGCTCGCGGAAACCGCGCCCACGATCGCCCCCGGCGCCGCGGGCACATGGACCATCAGGCTCACCAGCCTGGAGCCGGGCCACCACGCCGGTTCCATCATCATCACCAGCGATGATCCGGATGAGCCGACCTTTGCATTCCCCGTCACGGGGGAAATTTACATCCCCGATCCCGCCGCCGCCGTGGCGGACACCAGCACCACGCTCAATCGCCAGACCGGCCTGCGCGAACAGACGGTGCGCCTCACCAACGACACCACGGCGACCGTGCCCGCCTACCGGCTGCTCCTCTCCGGCCTGCCGGCGGGGGTCACCATCGCCAATGCCACGGAAGTGCGCGCCGATGGCACCGTGGTGGTGCTGGTGCGGCAGCCGCTCGCGCCGTTTTCATCCTTCGATCTGGTGCTCGAATATGCCTCCGCCACCCGCCAGCCGGTGGTGATTGATCCGCTCATCATCACCGAAGTGGTGCTGGACCCGCCCGATGATGCCGCCGCCGCAAGCCCGGCTGCCGGGGCTTTCGCCATCGAACGCGTGGCCTGGCTCGCGGAAGCGGGCGGCTTGCTGCTGGAGTTTGGCTCCACGCCGGGCCGGCTCTACGTGGTGGAATATTCCGACGATGGCGCGACGTGGAAAACAAGCCCCACCCAAGTGCGCGGCACCGGCAACCGCACGCCATGGATCGACCGCGGCCCACCGCGCACCGCGTCGCCACCCGCCCCGCCCAACACCAGGCTCTACAGAATTCGCCTGCTGGCTGATTAGCCGCCCCTGACGGCATTCGTTGATTTTCTGCCATCCACGGAGTTCCACCGGTTCCCATCCCATCATTTTGATATGTTGAGTTCATCATTTTTTTTCTCGCGCCGCCCCGGCGCCGCCGCTTTCGTGCTGGCCGCCGCGCTCTTCCCGAGCAGCCTGTTTTCAGGCACGGCCGGGGGCAAGGCAAAGGCGCCGGTCGAGGGGCCTTATGATCCGTGGGTGGGGGAGAGCCGGTTTTATTTCTCCGCAGGCTGGATGTGGCGGGAGACCGGCGGGGCGGATTTTCGCAGCGGCTCGCGCTCGCAGACACTTTCCCTGCCGCGCCTTTTCCGTGCCGCCCGCACAGAGGTGCCGTTGATCGGCGCGCCAGGGGAATACGGCGAGCGTCAGTATCTGGATGGCTTCGTGCGAACGGACGCCGGCACGGTTTTTGACGGCACAACTTCCGCCTGGAGTTATGCGGACGCCTCGCAGGTGCGGGACGGAGCCCTGCATTATCATGCCTCCGGCAGCCGCCGCGAATCCTCGGGCGGCCGTTCTTCGCACGACGCTGATGACGCCGGATTTGATGGGGCGGGCGGCGCGCCGGTCATCGAAATCGGCTGGGAAACGGAGCTGACGCCGCGCTGGTCCGCCGGGGCGAAATTCCAATGGTCCTTTCTGGACTTCGACGGCACCCACACCCAGTCCAATTTTTCGGCGTGGCAGCGCGGCGGTGAATTTTCGCAGGCCTACACGGACACCTACGATCTCCGGGGCATCGTTCCACCCGCCGCGCCTTACGAGGGCGCGGGTCTGGGCTTTGGCCCGTTGATCGACAATCTCCCCACCTCCCGCCATGGGGGGGAAACCGCCACGAACAGCGGCACGGCCCGTTTTTTCAACCGCATCAGCCAGTCGTTTGAGGTCAAGCTGCATACTCTTTCGCTGGGGCCGACGGTGTCGTGGCGGACTGGTCCGGTCAGCGTGCAAGGCGGGGCGGGTTTTGCGCTCAACCTCGTGGATTGGGAGGCGGAGCAGGAAGAGACGCTTTATGTGCGGCGTGACAACGGCCCGGCCCGCGTCTTCCAACGCTGGCAGGATCAGCGTCACGACACGGAGGTGCTGCCCGGCTGTTACCTGCAAGGCGCGGTGTCGTGGCACATCACCCCGCGCGTTTTTGTGAGCGGCTTCGGACGCTATGACTGGAGCGAGAAACTGGAAGAACGCGTCGGCCCCTCCACCTTCACCTTTGATCCCGGCGGCTGGTCGGCGGGGGTGTTGCTGGGATTTTCGTTCTAAGACAGACCGTGGCCGGGTCCCGGGGAGGAGAATTTACTACCACGTCATGTGTCAATTGCGGAGACTGCTCCAAGGTCGGGGAGCGCCTTGTTTTCGAGACATGGCCGCCTAGTGTGACCGCCGCTCAACGGACCGCGCCCCATGCACCCATTCATCGAACGAGACATCGCCCTTTCCCGCCGCCAGTTTTTCGGGAGCGCCGGCCTGCGCCTCGGCGGCATCGCTCTCGCCCAGCTCCTCGGGGACAAGGCGTTCGCCGCCGCCTCCGCGCCCGCCGCCACGCGCGTGCATCCGGCGCTGCCCGGCTTCCCGCATTTCGCGCCCAAGGCCAAAGCCATCATCTACCTGCACATGAATGGCGGGCCGTCGCAACTCGATACCTGGGACCACAAGCCCAAACTCCACGAGTATTTCAACAAAGACCTCCCGACCTCCGTGCAGGGCGGCCAGCGCATCACCACTATGACTTCTGGCCAGGCGCGCTTCCCCGTCGCGCCGTCGAAGTTCGCGTTCACCCAGCACGGCCGCAGCGGCACCTGGGTCAGCTCGCTCCTGCCCCACACCGCGAAAGTCGTGGATGACCTCAGCGTCATCAAGACCGTCCACACCAACGCCATCAACCACGACCCCGCCTGCACCTTCCTCTTCACCGGCGCGGAAATCCCCGGCAAGGCCAGCCTCGGCGCGTGGCTCGCCTACGGCCTCGGCAGCGAATCCAACGACCTGCCCGCCTTCGTGGCCCTCACCCCGAAATGGCCCGAAGGCTCCAACGGCCAGGCGCTCTTCTCGCGCATGTGGCAGAGCGGGTTTTTGCCCGGCAAATACTCCGGCGTCACCTTCCGCAGCGGGGCCGATCCCGTGCTCTATCTGCCGAACCCCGAGGGCGTCACCCGGCCCAATCGCCGCACGTTGCTCGACGCGCTCGGCGATCTCAACCAGCGCCATCACGAGCGTCTCGGCGATCCCGAGACCCTCACCCGCATCGCTCAATACGAAATGGCCTTCCGCATGCAGGCCAGCGTGCCCGACCTCGTCGATTTCAGCACCGAAAGCGCCGCCATCCGCGAGCTGTATGGCGAGGACGTGGACCGCCCCGGCTCCTTCACCCAAAGCTGCCTCCTCGCCCGACGGCTGGTCGAGCGCGGTGTGCGCGTCGTCCAAATCATGCACCGCGGCTGGGATTCGCACGGCAATCTCCCGCGCGAACTCGGCAACCAGTGCAAGGACACCGACCAGGGCTGCGCCGCCCTCATCCAGGATCTCAAACTGCGCGGCCTGCTCGATGAAACCCTCGTCGTCTGGGGCGGTGAATTCGGTCGCACCGTCTATTCGCAGGGCACCCTCACCGAAGAGAACTACGGCCGCGACCACCACCCGCGGAACTTCTGCATGTGGCTGGCCGGCGGCGGCATCAAGGGCGGCTACGTCCACGGCGAGACCGACGATTTCTCCTACAACGTCGTGGAAAACCCCGTCCACCTCAATGACCTCAACGCCACGATATTGCACTGCCTCGGCATCGACCACAGCCGCTTCACCTTCAAATTCCAGGGCCTCGACCAGCGCCTCACCGGCGTCGAGGAGCAGCACGTCGTAAAGGAATTGCTGGCGTAAAGCCATTCTTTTGGGGGTCGTCCTCCGGGCCGGGCTACAGATCGTCCAGCGGACTGTGGATTTCCCCCCGCATCGCGCGAGCCAGTTCGGTGTAGATCTCCGTTGTGGATACATGGGCATGACCCAGGAGTTGCTGCACGCTGCGGATGTCCACCCCGCGCAGCACCAAATGCGTGGCGAAGGAATGCCGCAGCACGTGCGCCGTCACCCGTTTGCCCAGCCCCACCACCTTCGCCACCCGTTGCAATTCACGGTTGATCATGATCTCATGCACATGGTGCCGGCCGTGCAGTCCCTTTGCCTCGTCCACATGGACTCGGCTGGAGGGGAAAAACCAAAACCACTCCCAGCTTGCCGCCGCTGCCGGCGCTTTCACCTCCATCGCCGTGGGCAGCCCCACCCCCGGCAGCCCATCCCGGCGATCCGCTTCCCACACCGTCCGCAGGCGCACCCGATGTTCGCGCAACGCGTCGCGAAGGGATTCCGGCAACGTCAGCACCCGGTCTTTATCGCCTTTGCCACCGCGCACCTCCAGCTTTCCGCCCTCCAGATCCACATCCTTCACCCGCAGCCGGATCGCTTCCGCCACCCGCAGCCCGCAGCCGTAGAGTAGCTTGATCGCCAGCCCCGCGCCCCCCTGCACTCCCGCCAGCAGCAGACGCACCTCTTCCACCGCCAGGACTACCGGCAGCCGCCGCCGCTCCTTCGCCCGCTGCGCGGCGATCCCCTCCACCTCCAGGCCCAGCACCTCTCTGTATAAAAAGACCAACGCGTTCAATGCCTGATTCTGCGTCGCCGCCGCCACGTTCAAATCGACCGCCAGATGCGTCAAAAAAGCCCCCACCTCCACAGCTCCCATCTCCTGCGGATGCCTCGGACGTCCCACCCGCTGCCAGTGAAACTTCACGTATCGCTTATACCACTGCACGTAGGATTCCTCCGTCGCGCGGCTCATGTGCCGCACCCGCAGCACGCCTCGCAGCCGCTCCTCCAGCCGCCCGGCCGTCGGCGATTTCCCGCCCTCGGCAGGGGGGTGTTCGGTCACCTTTTCATTATTCATACATCAAATTTACGTCTCTATACGAACAAAATCCAACTTTTTTGTTGAATAATACTCAAAAACGGCGACAATCCACACATGTCCA
>CAZQUC010000100.1:0-11875 GCA_964596095.1 uncultured Enterobacteriaceae bacterium | reverse complement strand
CCGCCCCAGTTGACTCTGGAGCGGAATACATCCGGCGGCTTCCGGTTGCGGGCCGGTGGGCTGGACCCGGCCACCACCTACTCCTTGCGCAGTTCGACCACCCTGACCCCCGGCTCCTTCGCTTCCCCCCAATCCTTCACCGGACAGCAGTTGATGAATGGCATCGACCTCCCGTTCACGGGCGGCCAGCGGTTTTTCCGCGTGGATGGCCCGTAAAAAGCAGAGATGGGAAACGGCCTGGCCCTTGACACCAGCAACGTGAAAATCCGAGATGAAAATCCGTATCCTCATCATTCTTGCCAGCCTCGTTCTCCCGGTCATCAGCCGGGCCGACGTGGTGACCCTTCTTTGGGAAGAGAGCAACGGCGGCGTCACGGTCACCCTGTCCGGCTCCCTGGATGTCACCGGATGGGAGACTTTCACGAATGACTATGCGTCCACGTTCGCGAGCTTCCGCAATGACACGAGCGGTGGCACATATCAATCCTTGAGCCTCTTTCACCGCACCAGCGGGGGAGTGACCTTTGCCGACGGACAGTTTCTGCTGCGCCCCTGGGACACGCCAACGGAAGTCAATCTGAGCGGCGCCTTCGTGTCGGGTGGTTTTGCGGGAGGCATTGACATGTATTCAGGCATGGCACAACCCTCTGTCAGCGCCGCCGTGCAGACCAGTTCCGTCTCGGCGGGCGTTTATCCGGTTGACGGCGTGTATCGCTTTGAGGGAACCACGCTGGCGGCCATGTTCGGCGACAGGCTGTCCGCCTGGAGCGCTGGAGCGCCGGTCGCCATGATCGGCGCCAATCAAATCGTCTTCACCACCCAGGCCGGCCCTGGTCCCGCCGCTTCGGATTTCCGCTGCACGGCGATCTCCCGCACGGGGGCCAACACCTTCAGCGTATCCTGGACTTCCGAAGCCGGGGCCTCCTATCGCCTGCAAACCTCCACCGACTTGATTGACTGGACCGATCTGGCAGGCGACGTCACCGCCACCCAGACGACGACGACCACGGAAGTTCCCAACTCCGCCGGAGAAGGCACGAGGTTCTGGAGGGTCAAGCGACTGCCATGAAGGGCGCTGTTTTGTCAGGCGATTCGCGCCGGTTACGAATCAGCGCGTCGCAGCCACGACCTTTCCGATTATTTGCCTGCGAGGGACGGCCACTTCTTCACCGTTGCGAGCCAGGCGAAAACCGTCAGGAGTCGTGGAAGAAAAACGGCCTGCAAATGTCTCCGACTCGGATGAGTAGGCAATGATGTCCCCGGCGTGATAGTCCGACGCGAGGCGATACACCAAGATATTTGCGTGGGGCCGTAACAGAACTCATGAAAAAATTGCCAATGACAGGCGGCTTTTGCGATGAGGCTCAAGGCAGGCGTCTTTCCTTCCCGGTCACTGCCGGCTCGCCTCTCACACTTCAAGCCATGACCCGTTGTTTCATCCGCCGCTTCGTTGGCTCGCCGGTTTCTCCTGTCGGAACCTCACCACAGGGGCTTGTCTCGGCGCTGGCGGGACTGTGGGTGGCGGCCGGGCTGGCCTCGGCCCAGGTGCTGCCCACGGATCTCGGGCTGGTCTCGCCGGTCAGCGGGGAAGCGTTCGGCGCGGCGGCGGACCTGAGCGGCGAGACGGCGGTGGTGGCTGCGCCGACGGGAGCGGTCGGGCTGAACTCGGTGGGCGCGCGGTTTGTGCGGATTTATCAGCGCAATGCCTCGGCGGTATGGGAGTTGACGAAAACGCTGGCGGCGGATACGGCGGCCGGGCTGGTGGGGAATTATGCCGACAAGGTAGCGCTGGAGGGCAATACGCTGGTGGTGGCCGCGCCCACGCTGTTTTATGCGGCGGCGGGATCGGGTTACGACGGGCGGGTTTTCATCCATTTCCGGAATCAGGGCGGCACGAACAACTGGGGCCTGGTGAAGGCGATCAATGGCAGCGCGCCGGGCTTTGGGGCGCAGGTGGCGCTGGATGGGGACACGCTGGCCGTGCGGGTGGGCGGCGCGCCCTCGCAGGTGCGGATCTTTCAGCGGAACACCGGCGGGGCGAACCAATGGGGACAGGTGGCCATCATCGAAGGGCCGGAGGAGTCCGGCGGAGGCATTATCATCGGCGGTTCCGACAGCTTCGCGGAAACCATGAGCCTGGATGGTGATACCTTGGTCTGCGGCAATCCCGGCAGCAATGCCTCCTCCGCCAACGGCGTTTACATCTACGAGCGACATCACGGCGGGACCAACACCTGGGGGCTGAAGCAACAGATCACCGGCAGCGATTTGGGCACCCTGACGAGCCTGGGCCGGTCGGTGGCGGTGTCCGGCGCGACGATGGCCGTGGGGGGCGTGAGGGTGACGCTCGATCCATCACTCTCTTCCGTCTCGGCGACGCCCCTGGTGCAATTCTTCACTCGCGCGGCCTCCGGCCAATGGCTTGCCGGCGCGCAACTGATGCGTCCTGATCCCGCCTTGGTCGCCGGTTCCTTCGGCTTCCTGGTCGCGCTTGAGGGCGACCGGTGCGTGGTGGCGGCGATGGAGCAATCTACCGCCACGCGCCAGCGGCAGTCCCTCGCCGTGTATCAACGCGCGGGCGGGACGTGGTCATTGAGCACGACCTTCACCGGCGGCTCGCGTCCGGGCCAGGCGATGCCGCCCGGCTCGCTGTCGTTGTTTTCCTATGGCGCCGCGAATCAATTCCCCGGCTTCAGCC
Source organism: uncultured Enterobacteriaceae bacterium (assembly GCA_964596095.1). Classification (GTDB taxonomy): domain Bacteria; phylum Verrucomicrobiota; class Verrucomicrobiia; order Verrucomicrobiales; family V1-33; genus CAJBME01. The sequence continues at coordinate 9,177 of CAZQUC010000100.1, read as the reverse complement.
TCGTGGGGGACGGGAACCGGATTCTCACGGGCGGCGAGACGGTGACCGGCGTGGGCCAGGCGCAGCTCCGCGAAAACTCCGGCAGCGTCTGGGTCGCCAGCCCGGTGCTGACGCCGGCCAACCCCCACAGCGTGGACTTCGGCCAGCGCCTGGCCGCGAGCGGACGTTATCTCGCCGTGGCCGATCCCGAGGATAATGAAATCGCTCCCGGTTCCGGCGCGGTGTGGGTTTTTTCCCGCGAAACTTCTGCGGGCGACACCTGGGTGCCGTGGCGCAAGATCAAGGCGCCCGTTCCCACCGCCAATGCCCGGTTCGGCTCCTCGGTCGCGCTCACGGGCACTTCCAGCAGCTACCTGCTGGCGGTGGGGTGCCCCGAAGAGAACGGACAGCGCGGCGCGGTCTATACCATCACCTCCACCAACGCCGTGACCCGCCTCGCGCCCTCCGCGCTGGCCGCGGGCGACCGCTTCGGCGAAAGCGTCGGCCTCGACAGCGAGGCCCCTTCCCCCCTCAGCCGCATCTCCTATCTGGCCGTGGGCGCGCCGTCCGACGATGTCCGGGCCCGGAACGCCGGCGCGGTGTATTTTTACGTGCGCGCCGCGGGCGCCGATTGGGAACCGCCCGTCAAGCAATACGGCGACGGCCCGCAGGCCAACGATGGCTTCGGCTACAGCGTGGCGGTGTCCTACCCGCGCGTGGCCGTGGGCGCCTGGCTCCGGGACAACCGCGGCGCGGCCTTCATCTACCGGAAAGCGACAGGCGGCGCCAACGTGTGGAACCTGGAACGGGCGCTGACCGTCGCCGAACCGCGCGGCTTGTTCGGCTCCACGCTCGCCTTGCATGAGAATACCCTCGCCGTCGGCACCTTCCACCTCACCAGCGGCGCGGTCTATGTCTTCGACCGCAATGTCAACACCGGCTTGTGGGGGCTGAGCCGAACCCTGCTCTCCTCCCAAAGCAACGACGGCTTCGGCCAAAGCGTGGCCCTCGAGGGCGACCTCCTCGCCGTCGGCGCTGCCGCCGAAGATGTAGCCGCCACCAACACCGGGGCGGCGCACTTGTATCATCGCCACCGCGGCGGTGCCAACACCTGGGGGCTGCTCCGCTCGGTGCGGCCCGTTCCCGCCGAGGCCGCCCAGGCTTTTGGCCGCGCGGTCAGCCTCGGCCGTGGCGTGCTCGGCGTGGGCGCGCCCCATCACGACACCGCGGGACCCGACGCCGGCGCGGCGCGGATGCTGCGTTTCGGCTCCTACGAACTGTGGGCCGAAAGCCGCCATCTCACCGCCTTTTTGGATAATTCCTGGCTGCCCGGCGAAGACCCCGACCGGGACGGACACCTCAACCTGGAAGAATTCGCGATGAACAGCGATCCCGCCGACCCGCGCAGCCGGCCCGCGCCCCTCTTTGAATACGAGCCGGCCAGCAGTTACAAGATCGGCCTGCGCCTGAACAAGCCCGATTACCCCACCGACGGTCTGCTCTACGAAGGCGAAGGCCTGTCCGCGGAGCGCACCGGATTCATCCGCAGCTACGCCGAAACCATCACCGACAGCGCCACCCGGTTCCATGTCCGCTGGAACGGCGCCCCGCCCGCGGCCGGAGCCTTCCTCCGCTTCCGCTTCACCTACCCGTCGTGGCCGTGAAGCCGCCGCACGATGGCTCTTGAGGGGGGGATCACCACAAACTGCCCGGCCCTTTGCAGGCCTCGACATTTTCTGATCTGCGAGTCCGCCTTTCGATCATTGGCTGTGGCTTGTTGGGGCAACGAAGTATCATGCTTTGGGATCTGATCCCCAGATGCGAACCATGGAGCATGCTCGCTCCAATAAATGTTTGCTTGCGGTCTCATCTCTGGGTCGGAATCCAACGATCCGCTCGGAACCACCCAGAACTTCCGATTCCGACTCAGTTTTGGGACAGGAGAGCCGCAAGTTCTGCAAAAAACACGTGGGAAGCCTGGATTCTCTACTGTCTCGACGAAAAGTTGAATCAAGTGCTCGCCGCGTATCCACCTGACCGGATCTTCGGGAAAACCAAGATTCGCGGCATGAATCGAGCCGCTGGATTTCTGACACGAACGGCAGTGACAATAAAGGAAGACGAATGGGCTTTCAATTACTTCGAAGGCCACACTTCCGCACAGACACGTTCCGAGAATCTTCTTCATTATTTCTTGTCGTCGAAGTCCTCTCACACCTGCCCGAGGGCGAGGGTTCGACTGCGGGTTGAAGGTGGAACAGCCATAGCAGATTGAACTCGTGGCGGGGCAGGTGTGGAGAGCGACGCCTTATTCTGTCATTTCGTTAGAAGCGCGACTACCGCCTGGTAGTATGTGGAGGCAATTGAAATGGATCCGAGACTGAGCTTCACGGTGGCAGCCGGATCGGCCTTGTAGAGATTCTTAAGTTGATTCACGTCATTTGCGAGCAGCTTATTGCCGCCGCCGCCGTGGACTACTGAGTTCCGGCGGGAGTATAGCCAATCCGCGTAACCACAGATTGATGTGGGAATTTTGTTGTTTGTTGGAGTGATCTTCTTGCTGACCTTGCCGGTGGAAATATTAACGCGAGGGAGATTGTCGATCTTCTCGGAGGGAGCCAAGACCTCGAATAACTTCCCGAGTTTCTTTGAATGCCGATTACGAAGGATCTCCGAACGGACGAATTCGACACATTTTTCGGACACTCTTTCGGCGGCTTTAGCCTTAGATGCCAACAACTCGAGCAATTTTCCTTCAGGCAGAGGATCGGTAAGCTTGGCGAGTGCAGCGGAACGCAAAGGGTCTTCTGCAGCGTTTTTGATGAGAGTAGTATCGATTGCAGTGTCAAAACGATCTACCAAGTTCGTATAGACTAACCGTTGCAGATGCTTTCTCTCGGCGTCAGCTGTAATCTTGCCGAGTTCAGCCGTGGCTGTCGTCACCTCCTTGGCGACGTAATCAGTGAATTCAGTAAGTGGTTTCGTGTTCATTTTTAGACAGCACGGAGTGTTAAGCTGCAGGTTGCAGCGTAATAACGCCATTGTAGGCGACATTGGAGAATTTGAACAATTTTTGGGTTGTTTTGGTTGTTTTGAGATGAGTGTTGAGAGGGACACGAAAAACAGTATTATATCGGCATCAAGGAGCAAGATAACGCGCAAAATGAGCATGAATTCCGGCAGGGACATTTTGCCTTGTCACTTTGCATAATACCTCCACCATGCTGAAAATCAGCCTCACCGGCTATTTCGGCATGGGCGGAATGGTGACGGCGCCACCTCTGATCCGCATCGGCGGATTTAACATACTGACTGCCAGGAATTTGCTTTGCGCGCGGCTGGTGGGCGACGGGCTGTTCTTCGCATCGCGTCATGGTGCTGCGGTGGGTGGGGGGGGCGTGCAAGATTGGGCCAGGAAGCCGGAGCGGCGGCCAAGCCTTTCAGGGCGGCTCGCCGATGCGGTAGAAACGCCGGGGCGCGCCGGAGGCGAGAGGATCGGAGAAGGTGAAGGACGTGACCGGTCCCGAAGCGGAAACGGGTCCAGCCACTTTGGTGAAGCCGGTCAGCGTGTCGGAGCCGAGGATGTCGTAGCTGGCGCCATCCTGCGAAATCCACTCGATGAGGAAACGGGTCGCGGTGAGACGCTCGAAGCGGGTGATGGAGGGGCCGTCCGTATCCGGTGGCAGGGGCGAGGCATCGAGGCGGACGTCGTCGAAGTCCGCCTCGATGCCGGGGCCGGGGTATCCGATGAGCCGGATCGTGATGGCTTTCCCGATCACGTCCCCGGAAGCCGGGGAGTTATAGGTGATCACGGATTCCCAGAAGGTGCCTTCGGGAATGGAGAGCGAATTCGCATCGGAAGCCAGCACGCGTTCCGAGGGGCCTCCCGCGTCGGCTGCCAACTCGATTCTGTATCCGGGAAAGCCCGCGAGACCGAAGCCATCGTAGTCGATGGGATCTCCCACCTGCACGCGCAGGGTGTAGCGGGTGGAGGGGGCGATGGTGGCCGCCAGTGTCTGCTGCATTCCCAGCTCGACGGTGGTCAGGTTGTAGAACCACCCGGTGTTGCTTCCATCCGGCACCCCTTCCGGATAAGCGGCGACAGGCGGGTTGTAGGTGCCGTAGTTGAGGCCGTTGCCGATGGTGCCGCTGGAGGTGGGATCGTAGTCGCTCCATCCCGGAGCCGCCACCGATCCCTTGTCCGCGAGCACCGGCGTCTCGAAGCCCGCGTTGACGATCGGCACGGGCGCCGCATGGGCCGGCAATACGGCCACGACCGCCGCCGCGAGGGAAACCCACCGTTTCATGATGGGTGTTAATCCCAGGACCGTCTTCGTCAAACAAAATACCCCGCCCTTTGCAAGCCACACCCCATTAGACGGTGCTGGATGTCTTGCCTGCATACACGGAAGCGATGGCGATGCCCGTGAGACTGAACTGGATGAGGTAATAGACACTCTCCAATAGAAGCCAGGTTGGCAGTGACGTGACACGCTGCTTGGCGGCTTCGGCAAAGACAGCGCTGCTAGACTCGCTCTCCTGAGTTGAAGCGGCCAAACCGGTCGTGATGTGGGCTTGTAGCCCGCACGCCCCACGGGCATTCTGCCCGTGGAATACGCCGGGCAGAATGCCCGGCGGGCGCGCGGCCAGAATGGCCGCATCACCAGTTACTCCCCGTTCCACGGCTGCGCCAGCCTGACCAGTGTGACGATTCCCGAAGGCGTCGCCACCATCCGCACCGGGGCCTTCGCCGATTGCGCGAGCCTGCCCTCGGTGAGCCTCCCCGCCAGCGTCACCTTCATCGGCGGCGATGCCTTCTCCGGATGCAGCCACTCGGCCAGCTTCTTCGTGGACGATGGCAATCCCGCCTACCGGAGTGTGGAGGGCGTTTTGTTCGAAAAGACGATGACCAGCCTCCGGCGGTTTCCACCGGCCAAGGCCGGCGCCTACCGCATCCGGCACGACGTCACCGGCATCGCCTCCGCCGCCTTCAGGGGCAGCGCGGGCCTGACCGGCGTGTCGCTCCCCGCCAGTGTCATCTCCCTCGGGCCGGAGGCGTTCGAGGGCTGCGCCAGCCTGCGAGGCGCCACCTTCGAGGGGGATGCCCCCGCGGGCGTGGAGGCCACGACGTTCCTCAACGCCGCTGCAGGCTTCACGCTGTATTTCTTCACGGGGAGCACGGGCTACACCCTGCCCACCTGGCAGGGCTATCCGGTGGTGGTGCTGCCCCGGCTGGTGGTGACGGGCTTCACCCGGCAGGGCACGGTGGCGACGCTGACCCTTTCCGGCGCGCTGCAAAACTGGACCTATGCCCTGGAGCGCAGCCCCGATCTCGGCCCTGCGTCATGGGTGACGGTCGCCACCCTCGGCCCGCTGCCAGCCACCGGCCCGTTGATCCTGACCGACGCGGCCCCCTTCGGTCCGGCGAATTTCTACCGCGTGGTGGGAACCCCGCCGTGACCGGGGCCGGGGGTGTGAAGTTCGGACCAGGGACCGCGCACACTCCTTGATTCCCCGCCCGTCCGCATCTAGCTTGCCGCCATGTCCGCAGCGGAGAAATGGCATCTGGTCACGGTCGAGGATTACCTCGCCGGGGAGGAGATTTCCCCGGTGAAGCACGAATACCGCGACGGAGTCGTCTATGCGATGGCCGGGGCGCGGAATGTCCACAACGACATCTCGACAAACGCCCTCGCATCGCTGCACACTCAACTCCGCGGACGCCCCTGCAAACCCTGCAACAGCGACACCAAGGTCCGCATCCGGCTCTTCCACGGCATTCGCTTTTACTATCCCGATGCCTTCGTCGTCTGCCATTCGAATCCGCCGGACGACACCTTTCAGGACGCGCCCGTCGTCATCCTCGAAGTGACTTCTCCCGCCACACGCCGGATCGACCTCGGGGAGAAGAAGGACGCCTATCTCACCATTCCCACGCTCGCCGCCTACCTTGTCGTCGAATCGGGCGAGGCCGCCGTGCAGGTGTTCCGGCGCGGCCCCGACGGCAGCTTCCATCGCGAAGTCGCTCTCGGCCCCGAAGCCTCTATCAAACTCCCCGAAATCGAAGTGGTCCTCTCCCTCGCCGATCTCTACGAGGGAGTCAGCTTCGAGGACAGCCAGCCGCCGCCGGACATGACATGATCGCCCGGAGGGATGAAGCGCGGGGATGATGAGCGATCCTGGCGATTTTCGGTGAGAGGGAAGCGAGGGGCAAGTGGATGGGCCGCAATGGCAGCGGGCTTTGGGGCTGTGACAGAGACATGAAAGTCGGAAAAACCGCCAGCCGCCGCCGTTCGCTGCGATGGAGGCGTTGTGCGGAAGGGGGACTCACGGCCAGCCGGGCTCCTCCATCGCTTTCCGCCTTCGGACCGTCTCCCGCCAGCCCATTCATCGCCATGAACACAAACTTCCATCAGTATCTTCTCCGGCTAGGTTTCATCGTGCTGGGCCTCACTGCGGCGCCCTGTCCGGCCATGCCGTGGATTCTGCGGCAGCAACAAACGGCCGCCGCTTATCAAAACGGCTTCGACATCTGGACGGCGGCGCCGCACGGCTACCGGCTGGTCCGGCAATGTGGCTCGCAGACCAACAACGCGGTGCGCTACACGTCGCTTTATGAGAAGAATGGCAGCACCGCGCCCTGGGTCGCCCGGAGTGGTCGCCCGGTGGACGACTTCATCACCCTTCATGAGGAATACCATGTGGCCGGGTTCCGGCTGGTCTGGCTGGATGCCTTTGAGGTCAACGGCGAAGCGCGCTACAACGGCATCTGGGAGAAAAACGGCGGTCCCGAACAACGCGTGCGCCTGGCGGACTCGCTGGCGGTCCACCAATTCGCGGACGGCATCAACAGCGGGGCGGGCTTCCTACTCCAGGATGTGTCTTCGTTTTCCGTCAATGGCATGGCACGCCACGCCGCCGTCTGGCAGAAATCCAACCCGGTGCAGACGCAAGTCCGGCATGAACTGAGTCACGCGCAATACCAAAGCGCGTTCGAGGAGATGCGGGCGGCCGGTTACACCTTGTGGCGGGCCGACGGGTATGCCATCAACGGCAGCCAGCGCTTCACGGGCGTATGGCGCAAGGCCGGCATCGGCTCGTATTGGACCATCCACGGCCTGAGCGCCACCACGTTCGAGACGGAAAACATCAACGCCCAATACCAGGGCTATCGTCCCTATGCGGTCGATGCGTATAACATCGGCGGAGAGACCCGTTACAACGGCACCTGGGTGCGCGATGGCGGCCTCTCCGTCTCCCGCCTCGGCGAGATCAACACCGCGGTGAGCGATTACAGGCAGCAGCGGAACCTGCCCGGCCTTTCGCTGGCCATCATGCGGGAAGGGCGGCTGGTTTATGCCCGCGGCTTCGGGCTCGCGGACCAGGCCAACAACCTGCCCGCCCACGCGCTGCACCGCTGGCGCATCGCCAGCGTCTCCAAGCCGGTGTGCGCCGTCGCCGTGCTGCGGGCGCTGGAAGATTCCCCGCAATGGTCGCTGGGCAGCAAATGCTTCGGCTCCGGCGCGTTGTTCGGCAACGACTTTGGCGACCCCGTCAACAAGCCATACAATGCCAACGAAAAAAGCATCACCGTCCGCCAGTTGCTCACCATGACCGCGGGCTGGGGCACGGATGGCAAGCTCTGGTATAACGACGAGCCCGCTTACGGCACCAACCACGGCAAGATCATCGATTACCAGCTCGATACCTTCAATCCGGCCTTTGCCCCCAATACCCGCTATCGTTACAGCAACTTCAATTACCTGGTCGCCGCCCGCGTGCCGGAAAAAATCAGCGGACTTTCCTTCTTCAATTACACCAAACAACAGGTATTCACTCCTTGTGGTATGACCTCGATGGCCCTGGGCGGCCGCACCGCCGCCAGCCGCATGATCAACGAAGTCGCCTATTACGCGGGCGATGTTTATGGCGATCCCGAGGCGGTCTGGCCCGCGCGCATGGACGGCAGCACCGCCTGGGTGTGCCAGCCGAAAGACCTGCTGCTGCTCGCCCGCCGCATCGACGGCAATGCGCGCCACCGCGACATCATCGGCTCTTACGCCCTGGGGCAGATGCAGACAGCCAGCGGCGTGGATGATGAAAACGGCAACCCTTCCAGCTACGGCCTCGGCTGGTATTCATCCAGTCGCAAGGGCAAGACCTGGTGGCAGCACAACGGGGCGATGGGCGGCACCCAGGCCATTCTCTGCGTGAGCGACGACGGCAGCCAGGCCTTCGCTTACGCGGCCAACTCGGTCAACAACGCCGACCGCGCCTCCGGCGTGTTCCGCAACCTGATCATCGATCTGATGGACGACATCGACACCGTCAACGCCTGGCCCGCCATCGATCTCTTCCGCACCTACAATCCCGATTACGACGCCTGGGCTGCGGGCACCTTCGGCTATGAAGTCATCACCCAGCCCGGACTGGCGGAGGTGTGGGCTCCGGATGGCGATCCCGACGGCGACGGACGCTGCAACGCCATCGAGGCTTTCCTCGGCAGCGATCCGCAGGCCCCCGACCGTCATTCCTGGTTTTCCACCCAACTTACCGACACCCATTTCATCCTGCGCTGGACCCGGAAGAACGGCTACCGCGGCGTGGACATCACCCCGCAGGTGTCTTCCAACATGGAAACCTGGGTCAATGGCTCCGCGCCCGTGGTCAACAACATCCTGATTCCGTTGACCCCGGACTCCACCGTCGAAGAAGCCCGCATCTCACGCAAATTGCTGAATATCAGCTACTCATCCCGTTACGGACGCCTGCTGTTAGATGTGCGCTGAGCGCCGCGGCCGGCGCGCTGCAAAACTGGACCTATGCCCTGGAGCGCAGCCCGGACCTGCGCAGCGCGTCGTGGACCAGCGTCGCCGCCGTCGTCTCGGTGACACCTTCCCTCACGTCACGGGAACCACGAAAATGCGGCCTGGGGCCACTCGGAAGGCCACAAGGCAAGGGTCCGTTATAAAAGGGTGGCAGCAATGGAGTCATGGCGTAAGGATTCTCTCCTGCCGTTCCTGTCCGCCCACGTCCACACCAGCTAGCGCGAGGATGGCCTCTTTGATGTGCGGAAGCAAGACGTGCCAAGCCTTGCCCAGCGCCTTCAAATCGGCATCCTGCAAATTTTGTGAGTCTCCTTGTGAGTATCCATACTTAACTTGTTGATTTTCAATAAAAATATCCAGGCCGGAGGCC
>CAZQUC010000099.1:0-11935 GCA_964596095.1 uncultured Enterobacteriaceae bacterium | reverse complement strand
AGTCTGTTCGGTGACCGATACGGGCTTCAGCGGCTTGGCTCGCGCGTCGCAGGTGTTGATCTTTTCTCCGCAAGCGGCGCCCACGCTTCCTCTTTCTGCAACGTCATCGGAAACTGAAGCCCTCGCCGCGCGTCTGGCCGCGGATCGCGCCCAGGCCGCGCGGGTGGAAGCCGCGCTCGCTGCCTTTCCGCTCAGCGAACCCGCTTTGGTCCGCGCCCTCTCGCAGGTCATCCCCGCGGGCTCGTCGGTGTTTCTCGGCAACAGCCTGCCGATCCGCGAGTGGCACGCGTTCGCCGCGTGGGAAAACCGCGGGTTGCGCTGCCAGGCCAATCGCGGCGCCAACGGCATCGACGGGCTGGTTTCCACCTGGCTCGGGCTGAGCGCGGACGAGCCGGAAAGCTGGGGGATCGTGGGCGATTTATCCGCGCTCTACGATCTCGCCGCGCCGTGGATCGCGCCGGCTTTACCCCCGGCGCGCCGCCGGCTGGTGGTCATCAACAACGGTGGCGGACGGATTTTCCAACGCGCCGTGGCCTTGCGCGGCGCCTCCGTGGCCACGCGCCGGTTGATGGAAAATCCCCATGCGCTGGAGTTCCGCCCGTGGGCGGAATTGTGGGGGTGGAATTATCGCGAAGTCCGCACGCCGCAGGCCTTGTCCGGCTTGCCCGACGACTCGACGCCGTGGCTCATCGAGATCAAGCCCGATCCCGCGCAGAGCGACGCCCTGTGGGCCGCGTTGGCGTGAGCCGCCGCGGCGCGCCGGTTTTTGAACGCTGACGCGCCCCGGCGATTCCAACGAAGCATGATTTCCCTGTTTCCCCAAAGCCGGATCGGACGTTGGCGGATGGCTGTTCTGAGTCTGACGGCTTTGGGCGTGGCGTTCTCCCAACTGGCGCTGCCCGCCTGCAGCCTGCTCTGGTATCAGCCACAGGAGGGCGATCTGATTTTTCAGTCCCTGCCCCGCGTGCGCTTGGTCGAAGCCATCGAGGGCTCGACCGGCTCGCCTTATTCCCACTGCGGCATCGTCGCGCGCCAAGGCAACGCGTGGGTGGTCATCGAAGCCATCGGTCCGGTCAAGGAGACCCCGCTTTATGCCTACATCCGGCGCGGCCGCCGCTCGTTCTTCGATGTCTATCGCCCCCGCGCCGAGCACCAGCCTTTGGTGCCCGGCTTCCTCGCCGCGGCGCGCCGGTATCTCGGCCGGCCTTATGACATCCATTACGAATGGGATGACATGAAAATTTACTGCTCCGAGCTGATCTGGAAAGCGTGGCGCGAGGCCGGGGGCGGGCGGTTGGGGGAACCACAGCGCCTGGGCGCATTGCAGTGGCAACCCTACGAGGCGGTGATCCGGGAGATCGAGCACGGAGGCCTGCCCTTGGAGCGGGAAATGATCACGCCGCGCGCCGTGGCCGAAGCGCCGCAAGTGGAGCGCGTGTTCCGCTTTCGACCGCCCTCCGAATAATCTGTCGCGCCGCCGTTGCCATCGCAGCGTTCCGTCTTCATTTTGCCTTTGCATTTCAGGAGTAATGCAGATACAATGTAATTACCGATCACCCGCCCCCAATCGCCATGTCCGTCATGCTCGAAAGCGAACCGGAAATCAGTTTCCTCATTTATCAGGGGGATCGCCAAACCGGTCCCTTCACCCAGGATCAATTGCTGGCCATGCTGCAACAGGGGACGCTGGGGAAGAAGGATTTGGTTTATTACGAGGGGCTGGGCGAATGGCGGCCCATCGAGGAAGTCTTCGAAATTGAGGAGCAGCTTTCCTTTTTCATGAACGAAGGCCAGGAAGGCGAAGTGGTGGCCGACATTTACCGCCACATCGAACCGGTATTGAGCCACGACGAGCAGATTTTCTACATCGGCCACCAAAAGCGCAAAATCATGCGCCAGCGGCCCGACGCCGCGATCATCACCAACCATCGCCTCATCGTCATGCGCCAGACGTTGACCGGCACCAATTTCGAGGATTGCCAATGGCGCAACGTCGTGTCCGTCCACATGAAGGAGGGGCTCATGGGCACGACGTTTTCCGTTCAGGACCGCAACGATCACCTCGTGGAAGTCGAAGACATCCCCAAGGAGCAAATCGCCCGCCTGTGCCAGTTGGCGCAGGAGATGCGTGAATAGGCGGACGCTTTCTGCGGGATCCGCATCAGGTATGGGATGCGGATTGGCAGGTCAGGCTTACGGCGGCGCGGCCAGCGTGCCTTCGGTGACGCCGAGCCGGCTGGTGGCGCGGAGTTCTTTCCACAATTGCGCGCCTTCGGCCGCGCCGGACAACAGCCGTCGGTAGGCGGCGAGGATGTGGCGGGTTTCAGCGGCGGACTCGCGCAGCAACTCGATGCGGAAATGCCCCGCGCCCGCCGCGCGCAGATCCTGGAAAAATCGCGCGCCGGTTTGCGCCTGGCCGCGGTAGAGCGTGTTGCGACAGCCGACATCGGCCAGCAGCGGATGCAGTTGGCCGACGCGATCGCGGAGTTGCACGCGATGCCGCTCGCACGGGCGGCCGCAGTTGGTGTAATCGGTTCCCTCGCTCATGAAGGCCGCGAACACGCAGTGCTCCATGTGAAACATCGGCATGTGCTGGTGGAGCGTGATCTCGAACCATGCCGGTGGCGTGTGACGCAGGAGATCGAGCACCTGGGTGATGTCCAGGTCGTAACTGACGGTGAGCCGCTCCAGGCCATGGCTCATGAAAAACTCCGCGGTGAGCGGGTTGGCGACGTTGAGGGAGAAATCGCCCACCGCCGTCAGATGAGGCCGTTCCGCAAACCAGGCGATGGCGCCGAGGTTGCGGATGAGCACGCCGTCCGGCGCGGCGCGTTCGATGAGCTTGAAATATCCCTCCTCGCCCGCCTTCTGGATGCGCGGGGTGGCGAGGAAAATCTTCGTGTCCGCGCCGTGCTCCCGCACCAAGGCGACCGCGTCTTTGTAGCGGCGGATGTCCTCGAAATCCACATACACCCGGGAGACGCCGGCCTGGAGCGTGGCGTCGAGTTGCTCCGGGGAGCGGCATAACACTGTGAGCGACGGCGCGGCGGGAGCGGCGTCGTGCCGCGCGGCCAAACGATTCCGCCAATCCGATGGCTCTGGCTTGGGGCCGCGATCCGGCGCGGCGGGGTGGAGCGCGGCGACGAGTCCACGTCGCAGGCGGTTGAGTTCGCTGACCGGCAGCATGACGGCGCCGGTGACCGCAAACTCCAGCGCGGCGAGATGAAACGGGGTGCCGCCCAGGCGCGAGAACTGCGCGGTGGCCTGGCCGGCCGTGAGCGGCTGACGGCGCGCCTCTTGCAAGACCATCGACGACACCAGCTCCGTTTCCATGACACCGGTCGGAAACTCCGCGCGTGCCTGCACGCGCAGCGGTTGCCCGGCGGCGCCGTCGAGCCACAAGCGGAGCGCCACCCGGCCCGGTTCGCCGCCCGCGCCAGCCCACGTCCGCCGCAGTTCGGCATTGAGGCGAGGGTCATCGGTTTTGAAGACGCGAGTGCCCGGCGAGAGCCGGTCGGGATCGACCCGCGCGCGGCGGTCGAAGTAGAGCCGGTCGCGGTCGAGATGCAGAATGCGGCCGCCCATCTCGCGCTCGGTATCGGCGGCGTTTTCAAAGACCACGCCGTCTCCCGCCGCCACGGGCGCGCCGGGATGTCGGCGGAGTTCCACGAAATCCGGCCCTGTGCGCGCGACGGTGCCTAACAAGGCGCCCCGCTTTTTGCCATAGCGCGCGTGGACCAATTCCTGGTGGTTCACACCGTGCATCCAGCCGGAGTAAAGGCCGCGCGAAAAGGCCATCTCCAGCGCGTAGCGATCCGTGGCGGACAGGTCGTCCGGTGCTTCGGGAGACGGGATGGGCGGTTCCGGCCGCGCCTGGGCCTCGGCCATCGCCTGGTCGAGGGCGCGACGATACACCCGCGTGACGGCGGCGACGTATTCGGGGGATTTGAGGCGGCCTTCGATCTTGAAACTCCGCACGCCGAGGCGGAGGAGTGCGGGGATTTCCGTGACCGCGGCGAGATCCTGCGGCGAGAGCAGGTAGCGCCGGTCGCCGAGGTCGCGGAGTTCGTCATCGACGATCAATTGATACGGCATCCGGCAGGCTTGGGCGCATTCGCCGCGGTTGGCGCTGCGCCGGCCGAGCGCTTCGCTGGTCAGGCATTGGCCGGAATAGGCGACGCAGAGCGCGCCATGCACGAAGACTTCCAGCGGCAGCACGTCCGGCCCGGTGGCGTGGAATTTCGCCAGCTCGCGCAGGCTGAGTTCCCGCGCCAGCACCGCGCGGTCGAGGTCGAGGTGCCGGGCGACGAAGGCCAGCCCTTCGGGCGAGGTCAGCGTCATCTGGGTGCTGGCGTGCAATTCCAGGCGCGGCGCGATTTCGCGCGCGAGCCGGGCCAGCCCCACGTCCTGCACGATGATGGCGTCCACACCCGCTTCCTCCAGCGTCCGCAATTGCGCGGCGGCGGCCTCCAGCTCTCCGGTGAAGACTAGTGTGTTCATAGCTACGAACCCGCGCATGCCATGTTGATGCAGGAATGCCATCAGTTCGGGCAGTTCGGCGGCGGTGAAATTGTCCGCCCGCAGCCGGGCATTGAACGCTTGCAGGCCGAAGTAGATCGCGTCCGCGCCATTGGCCATCGCCGCGCGGGCACATTCCCACTGGCCCGCCGGGGCGAGCAGTTCGGGGAAGGGGATGGGTTCGGAAATGGCGGAGGCGGTGGGCACGGTGGACAGAATGGGCGCAATGGTATCCAGAAACCGCGCGCCTGCTGCCTTTTGTTGCCGCCGCCGGAAGCGCGTGCTTGCGGACGCGCGGAGGCTAATCCTCCATGAAGCCGCTTTCGATCAAGGCGCCGATTTTTTCGACGGCGGTTTCGGCATCCAGGCCGTCGGCGGTGATCTTGATGATGGAGCCGTGGTGGGCGGCGAGCATCATGAGGCCCATGATGCTTTTGCCATTGACCTGCTCGTCGCCTTTTTCGACCCAGATCTCGGATTGGAAGGTGTTGCAGAGCTTCACCATCATGGCGGCCGGACGCGCATGCAATCCTTGGCGGTTGCGGATGGTGAATTCTCTTTGAACAACAGTCGGACTCATCGGCTCAGTGAGGGCGTCCTCCACTCTCGCGATTTTGCATGAGATTCAACAGATTCTTTGAGAACTCCAGGGCGCTGTTGTGGCCGAGGTTCTTGAGCTTCTGGTCGAGGGCCGCCACTTCGACGAGCTGGGCCATGTCGCGACCGGCCGCCACCGGCAGTTCGACCAAGGGGACGGAAATGCCGAGGATGGTGGTGGTTTTTTGCTCGGCGCCCACGCGTTCGACCTCGTTCAAATCCCGCGGGCTGACCAATTGCACGACGAGGTCGAGCCGTTTGTCGGGGCGGATGGCGCCGATGCCATAGAGCGAGGCGACGTTGATGATGCCGAGGCCGCGCACTTCCATATGGTAGCGGTTGTGGGCGGGCGCGCTGGCCACCAATTCCCGCCCTTCGATGGAGCGCAGGTGCACGAGGTCGTCGGCGATGAGGCAGTGGCCGCGCTCCAGCAGCCCGAGCACGGTTTCGCTTTTGCCGGCACCGCTCGCCCCCCGCAGCAGGATGCCCATGCCTTTGACATCGACCATCGATGCGTGGTCGCTGACGCTGGGCGCGAAATCGATCTCCAGCGCGATGGTGGCCGCGTTGAGAAAGCGCATGGTCGTCATCGAGGTCTGGAAGACGGAGATGCCGGCCTCGTTGGCGATGGTGAGCAGGGACTTGGGCAGCTCCAGACGCCGGCACACGATCAGGCACGGCAACTCCTGGGTGCAGAGTTCGCCGAAGCGCTGGCGTTGCGCGGCCACCGGCAGGCTTTGGATGTAGGAGAATTCCTGGAAGCCGATGACCTGGATGCGCTTCTTGGCGAAGTATTGGTAAAACCCCGCCAAGGCGAGGCCGGGGCGGTTGACCGTCGGCTCGCTGATGCGGCGTTGGAAGCCGGTCTCCGTCCCGAGCAGCTTCATCCGCAGCCGCTCGTGGTGGCGCTCATAGAATTCCCCCACCCGCAGGGACGCCGGCTGGCGGATTTTGCCCTGGATGGTGGGGGTGGCGCTCATGGGGAGTATTCAGTATTCAGTCTTGGCGGCGGCGTCACTTGTGGGTGCCGTTGCCCTGGTTGGCAGGGAGGACGGTGTCCTCGGGCACGATCATGCCGTAGTCGCCGTCGGCGCGGCGATAGACGAGGCTGAGGCGGTCGGTCTTGACGTTGTGGAAGATGACGAAGGGGCGGTCGCCCAGTTCCAGCTCCGTCAGCGCTTCGTCGGGATAGAGCGCCTTCACCTTGTGATGCTCGGGATGGATGAGAACGGGCTCGATTTCCTCGTCGTGGGTGTCGAGCACCTCGTCGTCGAAGACCTGCTCGGTCAGGTGACGGATGGTTTGGTGATGGCGCGGGCGGGCATGGCGCTGGAGGCGCGTCTTGTGCTTGCGCATGCGGCGGGAGATTTTGGCGATGGTCTCGTCGATGGCCGCATAAAGATCGTCCTGGTTCTCGCTGGTGGCCTGGATGGTGAGGTGGTTGGCGCAGATGAGGATGATTTCGCAGACCTTGCGGTGGCGGTGGGGATGAAACTCCAGGATCGCCTTGGCTTCGATGATGCGCGGGGTGTCCAGCGACAGGCCGCCGATCTTGCCCGAGACGTATTGCTGCAAGGCCTCCGTCACTTCCATATGACGACCGGTGATGTTGAGCGGCAGGTTCACATTGTGGGTTTGCATGTTCTGTCTCCTTTTGGTTTATGGGTTAAGAAAGGGTCGTCTCAGAGCGCGAAATTCTCTCCGAGATAGAGTTGGCGGGCCACCGGGTCGTTGACAAGGAAATCCTGCGTGCCCTCGCGGCGGACTTTCCCCTCGTAGATGAGATACGCGCGATCCACAATGGCGAGCGTTTCGCGCACGTTGTGGTCGGTGATGAGGATGGCCAGCCCGTCCTCGCGCAATTGGCGGATGATGTTCTGGATCTCGCCGACGGCGATGGGATCGACGCCGGAAAACGGCTCGTCGAGCATGAGCAGGCTGGGCTGGGTGACGAGCGAGCGCGCGATGGTGAGGCGGCGCTTTTCCCCGCCGGACATGGTGAGGGCGAGATTGCCGGCGATGTGGGCGATGCCGAAGCGCTCCAGCAGGCGCGCGCATTCCGCCTCGCGCTCGCGCCGGCCCAGCGGCTGGCCCTCCAGCACGGCGAGCAGGTTCTCCCGCACGGTGAGCTTGCGGAAGATCGACTCCTCCTGCGGCAGATACCCCATGCCAAGGCGCGCGCGGCGATACATCGGCATCCGCGTCACGCGATGGCCCTCGAAGACCACCGCCCCGTCGGTGGGCGGCACCAGGCCGACGATCATGTAAAAGCTCGTCGTTTTGCCCGCGCCATTCGGCCCCAGCAGGCCGACGATCTCGCCAGGGCGGACGTTGATGTCCACGCCGTTGACCACCGCGCGGCCGTCATAGACCTTGCGCAGTCCCTCGGTGTGCAGGAGAAAGTCGTTGGAGGAAGGGGCGCTCATTGGCTGGTGGTGGTAGCGGCGTTTTCGGTGGCGCCGGCTTTGGGCGCCGGCGCTTTTTTGGGTTCTTCTTCGACGGCCGTTTGTCCCGGCACATGGGAAAACAGCCGGCGGCGGAGTTGATGGGCCTCCTCGCCGCTGGTTCCTTGAAAGGAGACGCTGCCGTTGATATTCCCGTTCTTGAGCAGATTCAGGAAGTCGTTTTCGTTGCGGCTGAACGCATAGTTCTTCATGTCCTCCAGCACCTCCGGCTTGCCTTTGAGCTGGATGTCTCCGGTCGCTCCGTCGTAGGTGGCCTCCCGGCACACCGCGAGTTGCTCGCCTTTCTCGGTTTTTCTCCAGATGACCACCATGCCGCCGGGGGTGGCGCGAGCGATGGCTTTCTTGACATCCTTCATGTCAAACCCGCCGACCGTCGCGGAGGATGCCACGGCCGCGCTCTTCTGCTCGCCGGTATTCATCCGGATCTCCAGTTCGCCGCACCAAATGATGAGGTTCTGCTCGTTCCTGGCCGGAATTTCCCGCACGAGGGAGACATTGTCCTGAAAAATCACCACGCCTTGGGACTTGCGGTAATCCATCATCCCATCCCGCATGACCCTCACCCGTTCCGGTTGGGAGGGTTTCTTTTTTTTCTCCGGAGTTGGCCCGGCCGCGGGCGGGACCGGCCGGGCTTTGCGTGCGGCGGCGGCTTTCTCCAAGAGCACGTCCGCCGCTTCCAGCGCCTTCTCTTTGGTGGCCTCATCCACCTTCTGTTCGACGATTTCGATGGCGCGTTGGGCTGTTTCCTTGTTCAAGGCAGGTGGCTTGGCCGCCTGCGCGTCCACCGGTCGCGGCGCCAACACAACACAAACAAGACAAGGTAAGATGAATCGGTTCATTGTTTCAGCGTGGTGGCGTGGGGCTCCGGAGCGGGGCTGGTAGGGACGGGTTCCGGGGCGGGCGTTTCCTCCTCTGATGAAGAAGCGTCCTCCTCTTCGTGATTCGTGTTCTCCTCTGCGGACGGCTCGCTTTCCAAAATGCCCTCGCCCGGTCCGGACAGGAGCGCGATATCTTTCACCGCATCATAGATCAGCCCCGTTCCTGTCATCACCAGCCCCGGTTTGGTGATGCGGGTGAATTCGCGGCTGGTCAGCACCTTGGTCGGGAGGTGGTAGGTGGCGGTGATCAGGCGCACGATGGTTTCGGTTGGCGGGGCGTCCGGATGGCCTTCGTCGTATTCGAAGGTCGAGAATTTGATGTCGCGGAGGGCCAGGTGCTCCTCGTCCACACGCGTCACCTTGTCGATCTTCACCAGCGAGGCCAGCCGCTGCCGGTCATCCAGGCTGGGAATGATGAGCTTCCTCGCGGATTTGCCGACCGGCAACAGGGTATCCAGCGACCCCAGGCCGCCTTCTGCGGTGGCGTTCGTCCGCGGGGCCGGGTTGTCTTGGCTGGAGGCGGGCACGGAGCGGACTTCCGCGGTGGCGGGAGGCTCCTCCGGGAGGGGCGTGGACGCGCCGAGGCCGGGCGCGACCGTGCCGGACCCTGCCAGTGCCATCAGAAATTCAAACCAACGCATGCAGTGAGATCAATGTTTTCAACACGCCCGGCAAATCCGCCAGCGGAATCATGTTCGGGCCGTCAGAGAGGGATTGCGCGGGGTCGGGATGGGTTTCGATGAACACGCCATCCACGCCCACGGCCACGGCCGCGCGCGCCAGCACCGGAGCCAGCTTGCCATCGCCGCCACTGGTGGTCCCTTGCCCGCCCGGACGCTGCACCGAGTGCGTGGCATCGAAGACGACCCGATGCCCCAATTCCCGCATCCAGAAAAGCGATCGCATATCCGCCACCAGGTTGTTGTAGCCGAACGTCGTTCCCCGTTCGGTGAAAAGAAAGCGTTGATTGCCGGCGGCGGCGATTTTTTCCGCGATGGGCGGCACGTCCCACGGGGCGAGGAACTGGCCTTTTTTCACGTTCACCACCCGGCCGGTGCGCGCGGCCGCCACCACGAGATCGGTCTGGCGGCACAGAAAGGCCGGGATTTGCAGCACGTCGATGAATTCCCCCGCGATCTCCGCCTCCGTGGGCGAATGCACGTCCGTTGTCACCGGCACGCCGAGCGCGTGGCCGATTTCTCCCAGCAGACGGCAGCCTTCCCGGCATCCCGGGCCGCGATACGAATCCCCGGAGGTGCGGTTCGCTTTGTCATAGCTGGCTTTGAAGACGAAGCGCGCGCCGAGGCCGGCCGTGATCTCCTGCAACCGCCGCGCCAGATCCCACACGAAGGCTTCGCTTTCGATCACACACGGCCCCAAGATAAAGACCGGCGCCACGCCGTCCATCACGACGCCGCGGCCCAAGTCCAGGACAGGCAAGGAAAAATCGCTCAAAAAAGAAAAAGAAGTTGGCGTTGAACCGCCGGCCGAGGCGGCGACCGGGCGGAAGGGGCACCTTAGGCGGCGCTTTCGGGCTGTAAAGATGGAGTGAGGCCCCCGGTCGCTCAGTCTGAGGATATGTGTTTTTACGTGCTATTCCGCCGGCGTCGTTGAGTTCGGTCGGACGGCCCGAGGAGTTACAGCGATTTGACCGTGATCGCCGCCACCACCGTCTCGCCGGTGGTGGTGTCGCGCAGGCGGATGTGATGCCGGCCGGGGGCGAGGCGGGCGAAGGACAGCGCGCCGTCGCGCTCGATGGGCAAGGTGTCGCTGGACCATTCGGCGCGGGCGACGGGAAGATTCGCCCGCAGAGGGAGGCGCCGGCCGCCGCCGGGCAGGTCGGGATCGAGCAACAAGGTGGAGCCGGTGAGGGGGGAATTGATATGGAGCGCGGTGTCGCGGTCGTGCGCCGGACCGGAGCCGGCGACGGCGGTGGCGCCGACCCAGTTTTCCGGGCTTTGCAGCCAGCGGGCGTAATCACGGGGCAGGATGACGCGGCCCAGCGCGTCGTAACGCTGCGCCGGGGCGGGCAGGGGCAGGGTTTCGGCGGTGAATTTTTCCCGCACGACGGGGCGGCGGGCGCGCCATGTGTCGGGCACGCGCTCGCCGGTGAGGGGATCGACCTCCGCTTCGGTGATGGCGGCGGGTTGTTCATACCACGTCACGCCGCGGTGGCGTTCGAGCCATTGCATGATGTCGCGCCAGAGGGGTGCGGCGCCGCTGACGCCGGAGATGCGGTCCATCGGGCGGCGGTCGAAATTTCCCGTCCACACGGCGACGGTGAATTCAGGGGTGAACCCGACGCACCAATTGTCGCGGAAATCGGTGCTGGTGCCGGTCTTGACCGCGGCGGGGAAGGGGAGGCGCAGTGGCGAGGTGAGGCCGAAGCAGCGCGCGCGGGCCTGCGGGTCGCTCAGGATGTCGGCCAGCAGCCAGCACACGGCGGGATCGAACATCGGCGAGGCCTTGCGGTCGCTCAATGCTTCCGCATCCGCATGCAGGACGACGGGCCGCCATTCGCCGAGGCGTGCGAGGCAGGCGAAGGCATTGGCGAGTTCGAGCAATTTGACCTCCGCATTGCCGATGGTGAGGCCGAGGCCGTAATGCTCGGGCGGCGCGGTGAGGGTGGTGAAGCCGAGGGTTTGCAGCGCGGCGTGCAGGACTTCCGGGCCGCCGAGGCGCTGGAGCACGCGCACGGCGGCGATGTTGAGGCTGTTGGCGAGCGCCTCGCGGTAGCTCATCGGGCCGTAGCAATGATGATCGTAATTTTGCGGCGTGTAGAGACCGGTCGGCGTCATGAACTCGACCGGCAGGTCATCAATGATGGTCGCGGGCGTGGCGCCTTGGTGCAGGGCGAGCAGGTAGGTGAAGGGCTTCAGCGTCGAGCCGGCGGAGCGCGGCGCGAGCGCGCCGTTGACCTGCCCGGCGGGCGTCGCGAAGTAATCCGGCGAGCCGACGAGCGCGCGCACGCCGCCGGTGCGGTTGTCGAGCACGACGAGCGCGGCCTCGCGGACGTGGCGCGCCTGCAACCGCGCGAGCTGGGTGCGCAGCGTGCGTTCGCAGAAATGCTGCAACTCCAGATCCAGCGTGGTGCGGATGGCCACGCGCGGGTCGGGGTCTTCGAGGAAGAGCGGGACTGCCGACGAGCCGGGCGTGGTGGTTCGCCGCGTGGCGAGAGCCGGGGGGAGCGCCGCGGTGATGGCGTCGTCTTCCGGCGGGAGCATGGATGGGGAAGAGGTGGCGGCCGCATCCTCCGCTTGGCCACGGGCTGCCTCTTCGCGCCGGAATTGGGCACGCCGCTCCTCCGCCAGCAGCATGTCCACGAAATGCGGCGCCTCGAAGCCGCCGGTCCAGCGGCGCAAGCGCAGCGGTTCCCGGCCCGCGCGCTCCGCCTCGGCTTCGGTGAGGCGGCCATCCTCCCGCATGCGCGACAGGATCCACAACTGCCGTTGCTTGGCGCCTTCGAAATTCCGGTAG
>CAZQUC010000098.1:0-12001 GCA_964596095.1 uncultured Enterobacteriaceae bacterium | reverse complement strand
GCCAGCCTTCCGCCGCGCCGGGCATGCCGACCTTGGTCATGCCGGAGCGGACCGGCGCGGAGCCGCTGATGAAGGCCGCGCGGCCTGCCGTGCAACTCTGCTGCGCGTAGTAGTCGGTGAAGGCGATGCCCTCAGCGGCGATGCGGTCGATGTTCGGCGTCCTGTAGCCCATCATGCCACGATTGTTGTGGCTGATGTTCCAGGTGCCGATGTCATCGCCCCAGATGACGAGGATGTTGGGCTTTTTATCCGCGGTCTGCGCGGATACCGAGGCAGCCGCCGCCACGAGGGCGACAGCCGTGAGTTGCGCAAGACGCAGCGTTGGAAAAAGCCAGCGCCACGGGGCATGACCCGTGGGCGCTGGCGCGAGTGTTGGTGTTGGTTTCATCATGGAACGATTCAGGGTTGGTTCGTTGGCGGGAAGAATCGGGTCGGCGGCCGGATGTTTATCGCGCGCGGGAGCGGCCGGCTATTGAACGATGGTTCAACACGGCGGCGGGGATGGCCCGCGGGCAGGCAGCACGCGCTTGATGGCCGCCAGCAGGATCGCCTGATCCACCGGCTTGAGCAGATATTCCGAAGCGCCGAGCGCGCGGACGCGATCCAGTTGGCCCGGCTCGTCAGCGCCGGTGAGCACGACGATCGGCAGGCGCGTCTCGCGCGCCGCGAGGGCGCCCAGCACGTCGAAGCCCGACATCACCGGCATATGCAAATCAAGCACGACGCAATCGAAGCCACCTTCCTCCACCGCCGCGAGAAATTCCGCCCCGCTCGCCAACGTGACGACGCGAAACCCTCTCGCTCGCAACAGGCGGGACAGCGCGGTGCGCATCTCGGCTTCATCGTCAAGCACCGCGACGACTCGCGAACGACCGGTCATGCCCGCAGTGAAGCGCCCGCGGCCCATGCTCCGCTATTGAACCTTCGCTCTACGCCGTGCCCATGACAGGCGTGGCCGATTGCTCCTTGAAACCGACGTCTGCCCGTGGTAAATAAAAACCATGAGCATCGCCATTGAAGCTGTTTATGAGGCCGGCTGCCTGCGCCTTTCGAAGCCGCTCCCTTTGCGCGAACATACCCGGGTGAGCGTCTTGATCGAGCCCTTATCCGAGCGGGACGAATGGCTGGCGCAAAGCGAACGCCGGTTGAACGAGGTCTGGGACAACGATGCCGACGATGTTTACAATGCGTTGCTCACTCCATGACATCGTGCTGCTGCCTATTCCTTTCACGGATCTGACCAGTTCCAAGGTTCGGCCGGCGATTGTCATCGGTTTTGGAACCTTCGCGGGAGACTTGTTTGTCGTTCCGGTGACCTCCCAATTATCAAATGCCGATTTTCCCATCAACGATTGGCAAGCCGCCGCTCTGAATGTTCCCAGCGGTGTAAAAGGCCAGATATGCACCGTTGAGAATCGGCTCGTGCGCAAGATCACGGGGAGGCTCCAGAAGTCGGATATCGACACGCTGTCCCGTCATTTGCGGGCGTGGCTTGCCTTATAAGCAAGCGACGAAACGAGCACGCGACGAACCTCCATGCTATGCCGCCGGCTCCACGCCAAGCCTCTGGGCCGCGCGGGCCAGTTCGACCGCGGACATGAGGCCCATCTTGGCCGTGATCCTCATGCGATGCACCTTGATGGTTTGCTCGCTGGTGCCGAGATCGCCCGCGATCTGTTTGTTGAGCTTGCCGGTGATCACATGCGCGAGCACTTCGCGTTCGCGCGGGGTGAGCGTCGCCAGCCGCTCCGCGAGGTCCGTCAATTCCGCGTGCTCCGACGCCTGGGCCGCCGAGCGCTCGAGCGCGGTCCGCACCGCGCGCACGAGGTCGGCGTGATCCACCGGCTTGGTGAGGAAATCCACCGCGCCCGCCTTGATCGCGCGGACGCTCATCGGGATATCGCCGTGGCCGGTGAGGAAAACGATGGGCAGTGGCACGCCATGACGCGCGAGCCGTTCCTGCAATTCCAAACCGTTCATCTCCGGCATCGCCACGTCGAGCACGAGGCAGCCGGGAATGGCGGGCCGGTAAGCCTCGGCAAATGCGCGCGCCGAGACAAACTCGCGCACGGTGAACCCCTTCGCGCGCAGCAACCGCCCGAGCGCTTTCAGCATCTCCGGCTCGTCATCCACCAGAAAGACGGTCGCCGCTGTCATCCCGCCACCTCCTCGACCGGCAACTCCACATGAAACGCCGCCCCCGTCTCCAGCGGCTCCGCCCAGAGCCGGCCGCCATGCGATTCGACGATGGAACGGCTGATCGCCAGCCCGATCCCGAGGCCCTGGCCCTTGGTTGTGACGAAGGGTTGAAAAAGGCGCTCGATATCCGGCGGCAGACCGCAACCGGCGTCGCGCACCGAAAGGCGCACGCGGGCGCCGTCCTGAGCGGTGTCTATCTTTGCCTGCCGTGCGCCCGGTTCATGGTCGGCCATGGCGTCGCACGCATTGAGGAGCAGGTTCAGGAGCACTTGCTGGAGCTGCACGCGGTCGCAGCGCACGGAGGGCAAGCCGGGTGCAAGGGCCGCTTCCACCATCACACCGCGCGCGATCAGATCACTGCGCACCAAGGGCAAGGTTTCCGTCACGATCTCGTTCACATCGTGCGCCTGCCGGTTCGCCTCTCCACGCTGGAGAAAGGCCCGCAGGCGTTTGATCACCTCGCCCGCGCGGTGATCGGCCTTGACGATGTCGGCGAGGATGCTTCGCAACTCGTCGAGGTCGGGCGCGTTGTTTTCGAGCAACGCCTCGGCGGCCTGGGCGTTGCTGAGGATGATGCCGAGCGGCTGGTTGAGTTCGTGCGCCAGCGAGCCGGAAAGCGCGCTCAGCATCGTCACGCGGGAAAGGTGCGCCAATTCACGGCGCTGCTCGTTGAGTTCCGCCTCGATGCGCTTGCGCTCGGTCACATCCATCGAGACGCCCCGGGCGCGGGAAACCGGGCCGCCGTTTCCTCCGTCCGCGCGCCCCATCGAGGCGATCCACCGCACGCGGCCATCCGGCAACACGATGCGATGCTCGACATCGTAGCCCCGGCCATCCCGGATTCCGCGTTCGATCGTCTCGCGCACTTTCGGCGCGTCGGCGGGGTGCAAGCGGGCCAGCACCTCATCGAGCTTGAGCCGGCCGGCCGCCGGCAGGCCGAAGAGCGCCCGCCAACGGGGCGAGGCGGTCACTTCATCCGAAGCGAGGTCGCGCTGCCACAGCCCGACATGTGCCGCATCCGCGGCGAGGCTGAGACTGGCATCCATGTCCCGCGCTCGCCGCCGCGCCGCGAGCAGCAGGATGATGAGCGCCATTTGGCTGGCGATCACCAGCGACGTCAGCAAGACCGCCGCGCGATGGGTTTCCCACAGGCCCGGCGTGCGGAAAAGCACCGTGCTCCCGGCGGGCAGCGCCGAGGCGGAGATCCCCCAGCGCTGCAATTCACGCGCGTCGAATACCGGCGGGCCGAGTGGCAAAAATGTATCCCCCACATTGGCTGCGGCCCCCTCCAGGATCCGCAACGCCGTGTCCGCCCCCGCCGCGCCGATCTGCTTCATGGGAGCGAGCCGTCCACCCACGATGCCCAGCCCCAACTGTTGCTCCGCATAGCCGAAAATCGGCGCGTTGGCGGCCTCGTGGGCGGCCGCGAGCGCGCTCTCCTGCATGTGTGGGATGCCGGCTGCATCACGATTGACGATCGCCACCACCACGGCCGAATGAGGCGGAAGCCGGCGCACCGTCCCGACCATTTGCTCCAGGGATCGATCACTCAGCCAATGAAATGTGATCTTCGGCGCCATCACCTGCCATTCCTTCTTCAACTCCTCCTCCCAAAACCGCTCCAACGGCGCCGTGCCCATCATCACGAAAACCTCCCGTGTTTCCGGCAGCACGCTCGTGATATTTTCCAGGATCGCTCCCAGCCCTATTTCGATCCCCACCGTGCGGAAGTTTGCCGCCGGTTCAAAGACCTCCGCGCGCCGTTTGTCCACGCCGAGCGCGAGTAGCGGCGTTTGCGGAAAAAGCGCCGCGCGATGACGCAGGCAGAACTGCGCCGCCGGCCCGCCCACGGGCGCCACCAGGTCCGGCGTCCGGTCCTGAAAAATCGCGGCCAGGAAATCCAGCAGCGGCTCGTCGCGCTCCACGCCGTCGAAGCGCGCCATCTCCAGGGAAGCGTCCAGAAACTCCACCGGCTGCGGCGAGCGGCGCGCGAGTTCCGTCCGGAACTGGCCGCTCACTTCATTGAACGGCGCGAAATCCCGGCCGAACGAATGCACGAGCAAAACGCGCCGTGGCGCCTCCGCCGCCAGGGCGGGCCACACGCAGACGAGCATCAACAGGATGATCGAACGAAACGCCATATCGACTCCCACAGCCAACGGATGACGGATCATTGATGAAAGCTCTTTTTCCGGGAAGCATAAACTTCGATAAAGACGCCAGTGTTGAATGATTGAGCGTTTTAACAGGGGTAATTTCCCGGCTCTCCGGGCTTTCCAACGAGGCGCTGCTGCCAGTGCTGGAAGAAGAACCCGGAGCCACACCCTCCGGGCCTCATTGTGATTGCGTCAAAGCTCGCTTGAAATTAGTTGTATAAGATGCGGGTATCTTCCTCTTCGCCTGCCGCGGAAGGGCAGCTTACCCTTCCGCGCGCAGGACTTCCAGCGGCGGATGACGGGAAACGCCGCGGCTCAGCAGAAAGCCGCCGAGGATGGCGAGCGCGGTAGTGATGAGGAAGGCCGCGCCGAGCAGCGGCGGGCTGGGCCACGGCGAGGCTTTGAAGACGAAGAGCGCGAGCGCGACATTGGCGAGCGCGGCGAGAAGCAGGCCGGTCACCGCGGAGAGCGCGCCGAGCGTTGCGTATTCGACGAAGAGGATGGCGCGGACCTGCCGCGCGGAGGCGCCGAGCGTGCGCAGCAGCACGCTTTCGCGCCGGCGAAGGTCGCGGCCATTGAGCAGGGTGCCGATGAGGATGGGCAAGCCCGCCAGCAGGGTGACGCCGCCCAGCAGCGTCACCACGCGGGAGATTTGCCCGAGGATGCTGCGCACGGTGTCGAGGATGAGCGTGAGATCGATGGCCGAGACGTTGGGGAATTCCTTCGCCAACTCGCGTTGCAACGCGCCCGACGACGCGCCGTCCGGCACGCGCGTGGTCAGCACGGTGAAGCCGGGCGCGTCCTCCAGCACGCCGGGCGTGAAGACCATGAAGAAGTTCAGGTTGAAGCGGCTCCAATCCACGCGCCGCAGGCTGGTGACGCGCGTTTTCACCGGCACGCCCTGCACGTCGAGGGTCAGCTCGTCGCCGACGGTGACGTTGAGATCCTGCGCGAGTTTTTCCTCCAGCGAGAGCGGCACCGGCGCGTCGGGATCGGCGGGGCGCGTGGCGTGCCATTCGCCTTTCACGATCGTCTCCGTGGCATTGAGCGCGTCGCGGTAAGTGGAGCGGAATTCACGACGCGCGACCCAGCGAGGCACACCATGTTGTTTGGAAAATTCCTGGATGGGCACGCCTTTGACCGATTCAATGCGCATCGTCACCATGGGCGCGGCTTCGAGTTGCGGCAGGTGCTGGCCTTCGAGCAGCGCGGACACGCCCTCGACCTGATCTGGCTGCACATCGACGAGGTAAAGCGTGGGACTTTCCGCGTGCTGGGTCAGCGAGAGGCGTTGCTGGAGCAATTGGCCCGCGAGCAGGATGGTGGTGAGCAGGAACGTGCCGAGGCCGAGTGAGAGCAGGAAGAGCACGGTCTGGTTCTGCGGGCGGTGGAGATTGGAAATGCCCTGGCGCAGTAGATACGGCCACGACGGGCGCACCACGCGCCGCGCCAGATGGGTCAGGCCGCGCGCCACGCCTAACAAGGCGACAAACGCCGCGGCCAGCCCGCCGACCAGGGAGAGCGAGCGTTTCCAGTCCGAGTCATTCAGCACGGCGAGGAGCACCAACAGGCCGGTCAGCAACAGATAAACCGGCCACGCGCGCGCCCAAGCGGCGCGTCCGGTCGGCGCGTCGAGCCTCGCGCCGCCGCGCAAGGTGGCCGCCGGGGAAATGCGCCGCAC
This sequence comes from uncultured Enterobacteriaceae bacterium, assembly GCA_964596095.1. Classification (GTDB taxonomy): domain Bacteria; phylum Verrucomicrobiota; class Verrucomicrobiia; order Verrucomicrobiales; family V1-33; genus CAJBME01. The sequence continues at coordinate 5,965 of CAZQUC010000098.1, read as the reverse complement.
TTTCAGCAAGGGCAGCAACGCAAAGCCGCAGCACACTGCGAAGCCCGCTGCCGAGGTCAGCGCGATGGCCCTCCATTGCGGCGTGGCGTCGAGCGCGAGCGGCAGGCTGTCGCGGAAGAACGTCAGCACACCGAGATGCAGCGCCACGCCAAGCCCCGCGCCCAAGCCTGCGCCGAGCAGGCCGAGCGCGCCCGCTTGCGCGAAATACACGCCGAGCGCGAGCGCGCCGGGACAACCGAGGCAGCGCAAAATGGCGACCGTCGGCACGCGGCGGGTGACATGCGCATGCACCGCGCCCGCCACGCCGATGGCCCCCAGCACCAGCGCGGAGAGCGCGATCAGCCCGAGGAATTGCTGAAAATTATCCAACGCGTCGCCGAGGTTTTCGCGACGGTCTTCGGTGGTTTCGATCCGCCAGTCGGCGGTCTCGTATTCCTCGCGGAGTTTGCGTTTGAGCGCGTCGGCATCGACGGTCGCCGGCAATTCCAGATGCAGGAGTTGGAAGCTGAGGCTGGAGACGCCGAGCAAGCCGGTGCGGTCGAGTTCCGCCCGGCGCACATACACTTCGGGCGCAAACCCGCTGAACCGGCTGCTGCGCGGCGCGGGTTTGTTGACCACGCCGAGGATGGGCAACTCCACCGCGCCGAGCTTCACGGCATCGCCGACCTTGGCATTGAACTGGTCGAGCAATGACGGCTCGACGACGAGGCCGGCCTCGGTGGCCAGGCGCGCCCAGGCGTCGGGCGGCGTGGTGGCCACCTTGCCATAAAACGGATACCCGCCCTCGATCCCGCGCACCTGCGCCAACCGCGCGGCGTCGGCGCCGGGGAAATACAGCATGGAGGAAAAACTCGTCTCGCGGGCCACGCGCGTGGCGGGCGCGGTGAGGCGCGCGAGTTCCTCTTCGGAAAACCCCCGGCGCGAGGAGACCTGCAAGTCCGACCCCAGCAGCGCCTTGGCCTGGGTGGCGATGCCGTCCTGCACGCTGGCCTTCAGCGAATGGATCGCCACCAACGCCGCGAGACCGGAAACGATGGCCAGCGAAAAAATGACGAGCCGCAGCCGTTGCGCGCGGCTGTCGCGCCACGCCATGCGCCACGTCCACGGGTGGAGCAGCGCGCGCCCGAGCGAGGTGGGGAGCGGCGAAGGGGAAAGGTCGTTGGTGGGCATAGGCATATAGGGCATATGGGCCTCATGGGGCCTATAGGACGTATGGGACCCTATCCAGCGAGGTCGCGCGCCTCCTCCGCCACGATGGCGCCGCCGCTCATTTTCACGATGCGGCGCGCTTTGGCGGCGAGGCCGGGATCGTGCGTGACCAGCACCAGCGCCGTGCCGGCGTCGCGGTTGAGCCGGAAGAGCATTTCCACGATCGGGCCGCTCGTTTCCGCGTCGAGGTTGCCGGTGGGCTCGTCGGCGAAGAGCAAGCGCGGCCGGTGGATGAAGGCTCGCGCTAAGGCCACGCGTTGTTGTTCGCCGCCGGAAAGTTGCAGCGGGTAATGGTCAAGCCTCTCACCGAGGCCGACTTGGGTGAGGAGTTCCGCCGCTTCGCGCTGGCGGCCGGTTTCGCCGCGCAATTCCAGCGGGACGAGCACGTTCTCCAGCGCGGTCAGGGTCGGGATGAGCTGGAAATTCTGGAAGACGAATCCCACCAGCCGGTTGCGCAAGGCGGCGCGCGCGTCCTCGTCGAGGTCTTCCAACGCCTGCCCGGCCAGCCGCACCGAGCCGGCGCTGGCATTGTCCAGCCCCGCGCAGAGCCCGAGCAGCGTCGTCTTGCCGCTGCCCGAGGGGCCGATGATCGCCAAGGTGTCGCTTTCCGCGAGGGTGAGGTCGATGTCCTTGAGCACGGTCAGCTCGTGCGCGCCGCTGCGGAAGGTTTTTCGCAGCCCGGTGACTTGCAGCAAGGGGGTGGGTGACGCCGCCGTGGCGGAATCGGGGTCGGGAGATGGACGGTGGGTGTAGGGCACGGACATGAGCGAAGACGGTGGACGGGACACGCGGCCGGAGGGCGAAGCCGGAAGACTTCCCGCCCATCATGCGCCGGGGAAGCGGCCGCGCAACGATGCCAGCGTCACGCCGCGCCCCTCTGGTCTGATTTTTGTGGTGGAACGTGGCGGGGGCGGCCCGCCCACCGCGGAGGGCGCCACCCGGCGCACCCGCGCGTTCGAGATAGCTCGGTGCTTCCTTCGCTCTCCGGGCATGATGACGCGGGGGGGCGCCGTTTTACTTTCCTCGCGCGGGTGCGCCGGGACGTCTTCTCTGGTTGGTGGGCGGGACGCCCCCGCCACGAGCCGTTGCCATCGGTCGCCCCTTTCGGCAGGATGGCGGGCCATGAAATCGCTCACCGAACATCTCTGGTTCGAAATCCCCGCCCGGCGCGGGTTTCTCAACATCACGCCCACCGTCGAGCGGCTGGTCGGGCGCAGCGGCGTGGCCGAGGGGCTGTGCCTGGTCAATGCCATGCACATCACCGCCAGCGTCTTCATCAACGATGACGAGTCCGGACTGCATCATGATTACGAGGTGTGGCTGGAGCGTCTCGCGCCGCACGCCCCCACCGGCGCTTATCACCACAACCGCACCGGCGAGGACAACGCCGACGCCCATTTGAAGCGTCAGATCATGGGCCGCGAAGTCGTCGTCGCCATCACCGCCGGCCGGCTCGATCTCGGCCCTTGGGAGCAGATTTTTTACGGAGAATTTGACGGCCGCCGGAAAAAGCGCGTGTTGGTGAAGATCATCGGCGAGTGATTTTTGCCGCATTATAATGGGGCTGAGAGAGGGAGCGAAGCGTCGGACAGAATGCATGCTTTCATACACGTTCAAGGGAATTGTGATGCTTATCCTTAAGGGGATCGCTGGATTTTCGGACCAACTACAAGGAAATCTGCCTGATAGCGCTGGCGTGGTTGTTGCTGTTACGCTACGTGTATGACAGAAATCTCATTGAAATACAAACCGTGCGCCTGGATGGCGGGCTGGGCCATGCTGGGACTGAGCATGATGCCGGCCGCCGGACAAGGCACCATCACCCCGACAGAACCGAACGACTCCATCCCCACCGCCACCGATGCCGGCTTCACCGCCGGTGCGAGCGGCGTCAAAGTCGCCTATGGCCATAATGGCGACGGGCCATACGGGGAGGAAGCAGGCGGAACCGGGGATATGGATTTTTACAAAGTCACGATCGCCGCCGGGCAGACCATCATGGTCAATATGGCCAATGCAGGGATTGATCCCGACTTTGATCCTTTTGCCGCCATCTATAATTCGGCGGGCACCGTGGTGGCCGAGAATGACGACAAGGGGGGCACCTCCCGCGGGTATGACCGCACGCCGCGCATCGTCTTCAAAGCGACGGAAGCGGGAGACTATTACGTGTGTGTCAGCAGTTGGATTGGCGATGTTAATCTACCCGGCGATCCGTTCACACCCGGCACGTCGCCGGGCCTGCCCGCGGGCCATGCCGGCCCGTATCAATTGATCATCGCGGTCGATGCCGAGGTTCCCGTGCCGCAATTCGTGGGCGGCTCCGTCGGCTACCCGGTGCCGGCCTTCCTCCCCGCGAAGGTGCTCAGCACGCCCCGTTACGATGGCGTCCTGACCATCAGCAACCGTAGCGCCGGGGCCACGGCGGCGGCAAACCTGGTCATCACCGGCTATGAGGTCACCGGCCCTGATGCCGACCGCTTTTTCGTGCGCGGGCTGTCGTTGCCGGCGACGATCGCTCCCGACGCGGAAATCAATGTCAACATCGCCTTCAATGCGGCGGGCACCAGCGAGGTGGCCGAGGCGTCGCTCGTCTTCACCAGCAACGATCCGCTTAACATGCCCTTCGTGCTGAACGCTTCGGCGAGTCCGGTCGTTGGTGGCGGTGTCTTCAATGTCCGGCAAATCGACATGCCCACGGCGACTTCGGTGGCCGATTGGGGAACGATCGAGGGCATTCTTGACGGCTCCATCGAGGGCGGCACCGAATATACCGGGACCACTCCCGGCATCAATTTCGGCGCCGGCAGCAATGGGTTTTTCGGTTCCGATTTCCCGTATCTCAATGGCGGCACCGATCCCAACAATTCCATCCTTATCGTCTCGGGAACCATCCGCATCCGCGAGGCCGGCATTTATACCTTTTGCGGTTATTCGGACGACGGCCAACGCTTGTCCATCGACGGCGTGAACTTGGGAGAGTTCACTGACTACAACGTCGCCCATTTGTATTCGGTGGAGTTGACGGCCGGGGATCACGAGATCGAATTCATCGTTTATGAGGGGGGCGGCGGCAACAGCGCCGAACTCTCCATTTCCCAACAACCCGGCGAGTTCACCGACCGCATCCAGACCACGTGGGAGGTTCTCGAAGCCTTGGGGGCCGATTCGGATAGCGACGGTCTGCCCGACGCGTGGGAAATCGCCAACGGACTGAACCCCAACAGCGCGGCCGGCAATGATGGCGCGGAGGGCGACCCTGACGGAGACACCGTGGTCAATCGCAATGAATACTTCCTGGGCACCAACCCTCAGGCGGATGACTCTGATGGCGATGGCTTGAAGGACAACGTGGAAACGGGCACCGGCTTCTGGGTCAGCATCACCAATACCGGCTCCAACCCACTGGTGGCGGATACGGATCGCGACGGCATCATCGACGGCCAGGAAAACCTGGATGTGGCCAACGGCACGGATCCCAACAAGCTCGATACTGATGGCGACGGCTACGCCGACGGCACGGAGTTGGCCTTGGGCACCGATCCGAAGAGCGCCGCCAGCAACCCGGGGCTGGTGTTTTCCAGCACCGTGCTGACGGAGGATTTCGACGACGGAAGCCTCCACTCCACGTATGCGTTCACTCATTCGAGTGGAGGATTCGAGCCGGGGGTGTTGGAGAGTGAAATCACCGCCAATGGGAATTCGGCGTGGCTGACCGAGCAGGAGAATAGCAACGTCAACTCCATCGCGTGGGACTCGGTGCAATTCCCGACCACCACCGGCGTGCAATTGAGCGTGGATGTGCGCATCACGCCCGCGGAAGGAAACACCGACCCCGCCGACGGTTTCGGCATCGGCCTTTTCCGCACCGCCAACTATCGGGAGACGGGAGCAAGCAATCCCGGCGTGGCGCCACCCTACTGGGAAAATCCGATCGCCTCGTCCGGCTTCAGCAATGCTTTGGTCTATGGCATGACGGTCTATGGCACCGATTACATCCGCATGGCCGGGCCGGATTCCCCGACCACCGCGAGATATGAAGCGCCCGCGCCGTTCGGTCTGGCGGGCGGTCTCTTCAACCGCGTGATCATCACCGTGCTCCCGAACCTCAACAATTCCAGCATGGTGAAGCTGGAAATCATCGAGGACGTCAATGGCGCCGCCACCCGCCGGGTCTTGTCGGATAACTTTTTGGTGCCCGGGTTCGCGATTGACAACGAAACCTTCCGCCTGATTGCCGGCGGACGCACCGGCGGCGCCAACGCGCGGATCGAACTCGACAATGTCAATGTGTCGATTCCTGTTACCACCTCGCCGACGTTGGCGCTTTCGACCACTCCCACCAGCCTGTTGGCCACGTTGTATGACGGGAGCGCCGGCGCGGTGAATCCGGCCACGTTGCAGGTGACGCTCAACGGCGCGCCGCTGGAAGTGACCGCGACCAAGGAGGGAACGGCGACCATCATCGCCTATACCGTGCCGGAGAACGGCTACTTTCCTCTCGGAATCAACTCGCTGGCTTTCAACTTCGATGATGCCTCCGGGCCGCAGACGATCACCCGGGGCCTCCGTGGTCACTTGATCCCGCCGAGTTTGGCCTTGTCAGCTTCCGCAGCCGGGACCAGCGGCTTCAAAGTGCGCACAGTGCAGATGGCGCCGCTGCTCTTGCCTGATGCGAACAACGAACCGACCGTCGTCCAAGTCTCGCCCAATTCGCTGGATTATCGTGAAGGCATCCTGGCGGGTGTCTCCGGCA
>CAZQUC010000097.1:5793-12053 GCA_964596095.1 uncultured Enterobacteriaceae bacterium | reverse complement strand
CGCCCATCGGCCGCCACGCCGCCATCGCCGACAAGCTCGCCCGCATGAGCGCCCACGCCTTTGGCCTCGAAAGCCTCGTGCTTTACGTCTCGGCCTTGGTCGATCGCAAACAGGACGTGCGGCTCGAAGCCGCGCTCGCCAAGCTCTGGGGCACCGAACGCGCGTGGGAAGCCATCGACGACACGATGCAGCTTCGCGGCGGCCGCGGCTACGAAACGGCGGCCAGCCAGCGCGCCCGCGGCGAACGCGGCGAGCCGGTGGAGCGCTTCTTCCGCGACGCGCGCATCAACACGCTCTTTGAAGGCTCCAGCGAGATCATGAAACTCTTCATCGCCCGCGAGGCGCTGGACCCGCATCTCAAGGCCGGTGCGGCCGTCATCGACTCGCGCCTGCCGTGGAAAAAACGCCTCGCCGCCGCCGGGCGCGCGCTCGGGTTCTATGCGCGTCTCGCGTCAGGCCTGGTGCTCCCGTGGAATGGCCGCGGCCGCGACGTCATTCGGAACGACGGCATCTTCGACCATGAAATCCGTGTCGTGAACCGTCTCAGCCGCCGGCTTGGCCGCGCGCTGCTGCTCGCCCTGGTGCGGTTCGGACCCAAGCTCGAGCGCGAGCAACTCGTGCTCGGCCGCCTGGTCGATGCCGCCGCCGATGTGCTGGCGCTCGCGACCGCGCTGGCCCGCGCCCAGGCCCACGGCTCCCCCGCCGCCGGCGAGCCCGCCCATGCCGACACGCTGGCGGACGCGGCGCTGCGCGAAGAAACCGTGCGTCACCTCGCCGTGGTGGTGGAGGAAAACGTCCACGGCAAGCTCAGCCACCTCTTCCGCCGCAGCGACCGCAGCGGGTATGCGCTCGCGCGGCGGATGTTGGGGGAGGAGAGAGCGCAGAGTGTATGAAGAGAGGCCTTTGATTGGTCTCGCGCAAAGGGCGCCAAGCCCGCAAAGGTTTTTTGAGAGGAGGCGATGTGTATTCACCTCTTTGCGGGCTTGGCGCCCTTTGCGCGAGGCTCTCTTAACATCGCCAAAAGCCGCCGCTCACCCCAGCCGCTTCATCACGGCTTGCGAGAGGACTTTGCCTTCGGCGCGGCCGGCGGCGCGTTCTTGCACCAGCTTCATGACCGCACCCATTTGCGCGCGGGTGGTGGCGCCGGTTTCGGCAAGGGCGGCGGTGATGAGGGCGTCCACTTCCTCCGCGGTCAAAGGTTGGGGAAGGAAGCGCTCCAGCACGGCGATCTCGGCCTGCTCTTTGTCGGCGAGTTCGGTGCGTCCGGCCTGGGTGAAGGATTCGATGGAATCCTGGCGTTGTTTGATCTGTTTGCGGACGAGGGCGACGGCTTCCGTTTCGGAAATGTCTCCCGTGGCGCCGGGCGCGGTTTCGGCGAGGAGGAAGGCCGACTTGAGCGCCCGCAGGGCGGTGAGGGCGGTCTGATCTTTGGCGCGCATGGCGTCTTTGAGCGCTTCGCCGAGCGTGGATTGGATGGCATTCATCGCGCGACGCTATTCCCCTTCACATCGATCTCAACTCCCCGGAAGGTTCGCGTCTGGAACGGAAACGTCGTTTGCTCCCGGCACGATGCGGGGCAGAATAAGCGCGGGTTTTCCCTCCAGGTCCCTTTTTTTGAACTTATGGCACGCTGGTCAGATTTTTGTCGCGCTTCGTTGCTGGTTGTCCTGTCCACCCTCGATCCGGCGGTGGCGCGGGCCGAGGGCATTCCGTCGCTGAGCCGGCTGGCGGGGGAGGGCTCGGCGTATCTGCGTCGCGCCATCGACAGCGGCATCGATTGGCGGGCATGGGACACCGAAGCGCTGGCCGAGGCGGCGAGGCTCAACAAGCCGATCTTTCTGTCCATCGGCTATTTCTCCTGTCACTGGTGCACGGCCATGGAAGACGGCAGCTTTCGGGATCCGGATGCCATCCGGATTTTGAACGAATCGTTCATCCCGGTGAAAGTGGACCGGTTCGAGCGGCCGGATCTCGACCGTTTGTATATGCGCTTTCACGAAGTGGTCGCGCGCGGGGGCGGCTGGCCGCTCAATGCGTGGCTGACCCCGGAGGCGCTGCCTATCCGCACGTCCAGCTTCATCAGCGCCGAGGGCCGCGACAAAGGGCGGCTGGCAAAAACCAGCGAGCACACCACTCGGTGGTGGGAGGAGGAGGACACCGCGTCCTCCACCCGCCAGCAGGCCCGCGACCGCATGACGGCCTTCGGCCGGCGGATCGAACTGACGCCGGCGCCGGACTTCGTGCCCGACGAGGCGTTGGTCGCGAGCGCGTTCAGTGAACTGGCCTCGCAGATCGATCCCGTGAACGGCGGGTTCGGTCGCGTGCCGAAATTCACCGCTCCGGCGCGGATCGAGTTGGTGGCGCGCGCCATGTCCGGCGTCAAGGCAAGCTCGCTCCGGGCCGAGGAGGGGCGGGAAATCATCGGCGCCATGCTGCGGGGCATGGCGCGGGGTGGATTGCGCGATCGGCTCGGCGGCGGGTTTTTCCGTTACGCGCTCGACGAGGCCTGGCAGCGTCCGTATTTCGAAAAAATGGCGCTCGACCAGGCGCTGGTCGTGAGGTCGTATCTGACCGGCTTCCAATTGCTCCGCGACCCGGAATTCGCGGACATCGCGCGCGAGACGCTGGCCTATGCCGACCGCGAGCTGGGGCATCCCGAGGGCGCTTTTTACAATGCCGAGCATTGCGATTCCCTGCCGGACGACGCGGCGAAGGCCCCCTTGGAAGGCGCGGCCTACACGTGGACGCTGCCCGAGGTGCGGCAGGTGGCCGCGGTCAACGCGCCGGTGCTCGAAGCGTTTTTCGGCCTGCGCGAGCGCGGCAATCTCCCGCCCGGCGGCGCATTGATCCAAGGGCGCGGGGATGAGAACCTGCTCATCGCCACGCGGACGCTCGCCGAGACCGCGGCCGCGCTCGACCTGTCCGCCGCGGAAGTGAAACGGCGGCTCGCCGAGGGGAGCGCCGCCTTGCTCGCGCATCGCCGGCTCCGGCCGCCGCCGTCGCGCGATCCGTTGTTGATCACGCAGATGAATGCGGCGCTGGCGTCGGCCTTCGTGCGGGCGGGCCAGATTCTCGGCGACCCCGCGCTGGCGGCCCGCGGCGAGCGAGCGCTGCGTTACGTCCGCGCCAACCTCTGGGATGACAAAACGCGGACGCTCTACCGCTGCCGCACTGAACGCAGCCCGCGCCATATGGCCTGCGCGGAGGATTACGCGGCCGTCATCGAAGCGGCGCTCGATCTTTACGAAGCCTCCGGGGCGCATGAATGGCTGGCTTGGGCCGCGCAGGTGCAGCAGGTCTTCGACGCGCAACACGCCGACGCGGAAAAAGGAGGGTATTTCGACGCGAGTCGCGACGCGACCGACGTGCTGCTCGCGCTCAAAACCTACGACGACGCGTCCCATTTCTCCCCCAATGCGGTGGCGGGGCTGAATCTCACGCGATGGGCGGGGCTGCGGCCTGCCGCGGATGACGACGCCAAAGTCCTCCGGCTGCTGGCCGCGTTCGGCCGGCCGCTCGCGCGGAATCCGGGTCTCATCGCCGGCCTCACCCTGGTGGCCGACGCGCATCTCCGGCCGCCGCCGCGGCTCGTCATCGTCGGCGCACAGGATGCGGAAGACGCCCGGGCCGCGCGGCGGCGGGCCTGGACGCGCGATTTTCAACGCCCGTTGATCGTGCAACTCGGTGACGAGGCCGCCCGGACGTGGTGGCGCGAGCGCGGCGGGTTGCCGGAGTCCGTGCTCAATCATCCCGTGGGAGGAGCCACCGTGTGTTTTCTGCTCCGCCCCTCGGGACAGGCGGTCGGTCCGTTCGCGCCCGCGCAATTGGACGCCCATTGGCCCGCGCCATGGTAACGCCGCGCGGATCCGGCGCTTCGCGCCCGCCCGTCTTCGGTTTTCGGCAACTTTCGCTGGCAATGGCCCGGCACCTGTGCCATCTCACTGGCCCGATGCGCCCGACCCGCTGGATTGTGTTGACGCTGCTGCTCGGCCTGCTGGGCTGGAGCGGCCCCCCCGCGTTTGCGCAGCAAAAGAAAAAACCCGCCGTCAAAACCACACCGGCCGCCAAGACCACGCCCAAGCCCGCGCCGGCTCCTCCGACGCCAACGCCGGCGGGCGGCCCGACGCCCGAGCAGGTGCAGGCCCGCAACGAGGCGGTCACGCGGCTGATCAGCGCCCAGGAGAAAAGCGAGGAAGCGGGCAAGGTGTTCCGGCAATTCATGGAGGGCACGCCCGAGGCGCGCGCCAAGCTGGTGGCGGATGCGGCGGCCAAAGGGCCGGAGGTGCTCAAATACTTCAAGGAAAGCCCCAACCGCGAGTTCTCCCCGCTGGCGATCCAGATCCTGGGCACGATCAACTCCGAAGCCCAGCCGGACCGCCTGTTCTTCCCTTACTACGTCGCCACCGACAAGAACCCGATGGGGTTCGTCGTCGTCATGCTGGAAACCAAGGACGGCTTCAAGGTCGATTGGAACACGTTTTCCCGCGGCCACGACCAGCCGCTGGAGCAATTCCTGGAAGAGAAAAAACCGGGCAGCGCCCTCGTCGCGCTGCTGGGGATTTCCAAAGGCCACATCTTCAGCGACGCCCCGCCCGGCGGCGAGGAGAAGTGGAGCGCCTACACGCTGGAAATGCCGCCGCCCAAGGTGGTGGACGATCCCGCCAAGGCCTTCGTTGAGACGTCCTCCGAACTCGGCCGGACGCTCAAGGAAAAAATCGGATGGTCGAAGGGCCATCTATGCTGGTTGACCCTGAACTTCGAGGGCAAAGACCAGCCGTATTTGAAAATCAAAGCCTACCAGCCCTACGCGAAATAATCCCACGCCAGCTCGCGCCCGACGCGCCGGCTGTTTTCATCCTCAACATTCCTGACTTTATTTATGGAACCGACGACCGCCTCCCCGGTGAGCATCTCCCTCTCCGAACTGAACATTGGCCCGGACTGGGCTTCCCAACTCGGCGACCAGCCCGCGGGGCAGGTCGTCTGGGGTGAAGTCACGACCGAAGGCGGCCGGCGCGGCCCGCGCCGGGGAGGCTTCCGCGAGGGAGAGCGCGATCGCGGCCCGCGCGGCGACGGCCGGGGTCCGGGCGGCGGACGCGGCTTTGGGGGTGGTGGAGATTTCCGGGGACCACGTCCTCCCGGTGGACCCGGCGGCGGCCCGCGTGGCGCCGATCGTGCCCGCGGTTTCGACAGAGGCAAAGGCGGCCGACCCGGCGGTGGCGGCGACCGCCCGGAAGGCCGGCGCGACGGCCCACCTCGTGGTGGTCGCGATTTCCGTGGTGGCGGCGGTTTCCGGCGCGATGAGGACCGGCGCCCACCCGTCGCACCTTTGACGCCCGGCTGGCGGGCCGTCGTCGTGCCCGAGCCCTCGGGCGTGGAGAATCTCACCGTGCAGATCAAGGCCACCGGCCGCGCCTATCCCGTTTTCGATCTCGCGCGCCTGTTTCTTTCCAGCAACGACCGTCTCCGCATCCGCTTCGAGCCGGAGCCCGGCCGTCGCACGCCGCCGCTCGTGCTCTGCGCGGTGGATGGCTCGCTGTGGCTGACCCACGACGAGGCGAAGCAGCATTTCATCCGCTCGGGGTTGTTGGGGAATTTCTTCAACGAGGAGAAAGTCACCGTTGATCCGCCCAAGGGCGTCTTCACCGCTATCGCCGTGTGCGGGTTCAGCGGCGCCGTGCTCGGCCCGCCGAATTTCCACGACTACCAGCGCGCCATCATCCGGCTGCACCAGGAGCGGTTCAAGAACATGCCCTTGGATCGCTACAAATCCCGCGTCCGCATCGAGCGGGACGAGGAGTTGGTGAAAAAATGGGTCGAGTCTCAAAGCACGCAATCACGCTACACGCTGCTCGATGGTGGCGAAAACCCGCCGGTGTTCCAGTCCACCGAGGACGCCGCGCGCTATTTGCTGGAGCACCGCGAGGCGGAATTGTTTGCCGACGCGCCCTCGGTCACCGTGCCGGGCACGTTGGATTACGGGTTGCTCTCGCCCGGTCTCGCCACGCACTTCCGCGCCACCCTCGACCAGCAACGCCGGTTCCCGCTGGAGCTCGTGCAGGAGTTGTGCCGCCAGTTCGAAGGCCAGGGACTGCGTTTCTTCAAGGAGAACAAGCGGGAAACCTACGTCTCGCGCTCGCGCCCGCGCCCGCTCGATCCCGGCTTGGCCGTGTCGGAGCGCGTCAAGGCCATCGTCGCGCACGTCCGCGCCCACACCGGCTGCACTTACAACGACGTGCTGGTGGCGCTGGCGCCCAAAA
>CAZQUC010000097.1:2222-5693 GCA_964596095.1 uncultured Enterobacteriaceae bacterium | reverse complement strand
TGGCTCATCCGCGAAGGCTACGTCACCGAATTCGCCAACGGCGAGCTGCGTGTCGTCGAGCGCCAGGAAAAGCCGATCATCATCCAGCCGCCCAAGCGCCTGCGTCTTTACGGCCGCGCCTTCAGCCTTTGGACCCGTCCGTATCTGCCCCCGCGTTTCCAGCCCGGCGTGCGTTTGCCCGGACGCGGCTTCACCCTGTGGACGAAGGCGCACGTCCTCCCGCCGGCCAAGCCCGTGCGACCCCCAAAACCCGGCAAGTCCCCGCGTCCCGAACCGGCCGCTGCCACCGAGCCTCCACCGGAGCCCGTCGCCTCGTCGGCGGAGCCCGCGCCTCTCGAAACCCCAGCGCCCGCTCCGGTCGAGACCGCGCCCCCCGCCGCCGAAGTCTCCACCCCGGTGGAAACCCCCGCCGCGGAGTGATCCCCCGGTTCATCCCGTCTATCAGATCCATTTCGTCCATCTCCCCATCTCTCCCACAAGAAACCACGCTTTTTTTCGTGCGCACACGCAAGGGGGCGGCATAATCGGCGCGACGTGATTTCCCTGGCCATCACCAGTCAAAAAGGCGGCGTCGGCAAAACGACGGTCGCGGTCAACCTCGCCTACGCGCTCGCGCGCCGGGGGTGGTCCACGCTGCTTGTGGATACGGACCCCCAAGGATCGGTCGGACTGTCCTTGTCCGAAAAAGCGCGCAAGTGCCGCGGCTTCTACGACGCCCTGCGCACCGGCGAGGACGGCACCGCTTTCATCCTGCAAACACGGCTCCCGGAATTGAAACTGATGCCCGCCGGGCAACTGGACAATGTCTTCGACGCCAAGCCCTACGGCGAAGACGCCCGCCCCGCGCTGGAAAAAATCTTCGCCGCGCTGGCTGCCACCGGGCTGGATCTCCTGCTCATCGACACCCCGGCCGGGCTGACCGGTTACACGGCGGACGTGCTGCGCACGGTCGATGCCGCGCTGGTGCCACAGCAGGCGGAGCCGCTCGGCGTGCGCTCGCTGCCGCAGATGCTCACCGCGCTGCAATCGCTCCGCCAGCAAGGCGCGAAGCTGGAACTGGCGGGCATCCTGCTCACGATGATGCAGCACGGCCAGCGCGAAAGCTCGGAGGTGGTGCGCGAGTTGCGGCAGATCATTCCGCCGCGCCTGATGTTCCAGAGCGTGGTGCCGCGCGATCCGCTTTTTTTGAAAGCCAGCGGGGTCGGCGTGCCGCTCGGCCTGCTCTACGCCAATCCGCCCGCCGCTGCCGTGGTCTTCGATCAATTGGCGGCCGAGCTCGAAACCCGCCTCCGTCTGCCCTCACCCGAAGATGCGCACGTCCCTTCTCGGCTCATGGATTGACGCGGAAGCCACGGCGATGGCGGCCCGGCTGTTGTGTCCGGTGGACGAACCGGCGGACGCGGCCCTCGCGCCTTCCGAAGGCGCCGTGCCGGGTGGATTCGCCGCACCGGAAGCCTTCGTGCCGCCCGCGCCGCCACGGCTTGCGCCCGCCGGCACGGAGGAAGAGCCGAATCTCCAGCCGCCGCCCCGGCTGCATCACCGCCTGGCGGAAACCCGCGCGCGGGCCTTGAAAAGCGGCCTGCTTGCGGAACCTCCCGCCTCGTCCGGCCCCGACGGGGAATCCGCGCCTCCGCCGGCTCCCGCCAGCACCCCGGCCTCGCCCTTCACCACCGTGCGCGCCGCGCCGTCACCGCCCCCGCCGTTCCAGGTGCCGCTCGGCTCGTTGCCGGTGCGGGCGCGGGCGCTCACGGATTGGCTCCGCGAGCACTTCCAACTCGACGCCCTCTTCATTGCCGATGACCAAGGCCAGCCGCTCGCCGAGTGGGGCGGTGGCGGGGACCTGCTGGCTGCCGCCTCCGTGCTTGCCGAAGCCGCGCGTCGCGCCCGCCGCCATCTGCCGCACGAGCCGACCGCCTCCGTGGTGCATCTGCCGCTCGGCCCGGCCCGGATGCTCTCGCTCATCGGCGCGGAAACCGCCCTCGGCCCGTGGCACGCGGGCCTCACCGCCTCCTTCCCCATCCCCGACGCCGGCGCCCGCCTCATCGCCCGCGGCTTGAAAAAAATTGCCGAAGGGGAGCTGGCGTGAGGAATTTTTCACACGACCTGCTGACCGACCGGAAGTGACGCCATGACAGAGCCCGCCAAGAAGAAATCCATCCTGCCGCCGGTGATCGCCGGGCTGGGACTTGTCGCCGTGATCGCGGCGAGTGTCTGGTGGGTCAAGCGCGACGTGCCCCGCACGGTGACAACACCGGCGACAACGATCGAGCCGGCCACGCCCGCCGCGCCGTCCTTGCCGAAGCCGCCGTTCACGCTTTCCGCACTCAGTCCCGAACCGGCGTGGGAAGAACTGGCGGGCTTTGCCGAGACGCTCACGCCCGCGACTTTCCGCGACGCCATGACCCGCATCTATGCGGACGGCACTCCCGCGTGGGAAAGTCTCTTCCGGTTTCCTGCGGACCCACCCGCGGTGGAGTGGCTCACCGCTTCCAAGCTGGCCGCCGCCCCTGCCGCTGCCGGCGACACCGCGCCGCCCGCCTGGCAAGCGTTGTCTTTCGCCGAAAGCGACCGCCTGCCGCCGCGTTACTGGCGCGAGGCCGCGCAACTCCCGCCCGCGACCGATCCCGACAAGCCGCTGGAAGGCGTGCGCGTCGCGCTCGATCCCGGCCACATCGGCGGCGTGTGGGCGAAGATGGAGCAGCGGTGGTATCAGCCGCCCGGCGAACCCACCGCCGTCATGGAGGGCGAGATGACCCTCGCCACCGCGCGCTTGCTCAAGCCGCAACTGGAGGCGTTGGGCGCGACCGTTTTCCTCGTGCGCGACCAGACCGAGCCGGTGACCGCCTTCCGCGCGTCCGATTTCACGGAGCAAACAACCTCGGTGCCCATGGCGGAAAATTATTTTTACCGCAAAGCGGAAATCCGTGCCCGCGCCGACCGCATCAACCGTGAGTTGCAACCCGATCTCGTGGTGTGCCTGCATTTCAACGCCGAGCCGTGGGGCGAGCCCGGCCGCGTGACTTTCGTGGAGGCCAACCACTTGCACCTCCTCGTCAACGGCCACTACAGCCCCGACGAGATGGCGCTCGACGACGTGCGGTATGAGATGTTGCAGCGCCTGCTGCAACGCAGCCACGAGGAGGAATTGCGCCTCGCCGATGCCGTCGCGCGGAGCTTGGCCGCCGCCACTGGGCTGCCGCCTTACGATTACGGCCGCGGCCACATGGCGAAGAACGCGCACCGCCCGCTGCCCGAGAATCCCTACGTGTGGGCGCGCAACCTCATGGCCAACCGGCTTTACCAATGCCCCGTTATCTTCACCGAGCCCTACGTGATGAACAGCCGCGAAGTCTATGAGCGCGTCGTGGCGGGTGACTACGAAGGAGAAAAACTCGTCGCCGGCCGTCTCCGCCCGAGCCTGTATCGCGAATACGCCGAGGGCGTCGCGAAAGGCCTGCGCGCGCATTTCGC
>CAZQUC010000097.1:0-2122 GCA_964596095.1 uncultured Enterobacteriaceae bacterium | reverse complement strand
TGTTTTCCCTCCTTGGCTTCTTCGCTCATGTAGTAAAGCAGCGTGGCGTTGCCGGCGAGGTCGAGCAGGCCGAGCTGGCCGTCGCAATCGGCGTTGAGCGCGGCCTTGAGGCAGCGGAGCGCGAGCGGGCTGTGGCGGAGGATTTCCCGCGCCCACTTGACCGTCTCGGTTTCCAAGTCCGCCAGCGGGACGACGGCGTTGATCAGGCCCATCTCCAGCGCCTGCGTGGCGTCGTATTGACGGCAGAGATACCAGATCTCGCGCGCTTTTTTCTGCCCGACGATGCGGGCGAGGTAACTGGAGCCGAGGCCGCCATCGAAACTGCCGACTTTGGGGCCGGTCTGGCCGAAGCGCGCGTTGTCGGCGGCGATGGTGAGATCGCACACCACGTGCAGCACGTGCCCGCCGCCGATGGCGTAGCCGGCCACCATCGCGATGACGGGCTTGGGCAATGAGCGGATTTTTTTCTGCAACTCCAGCACGTTGAGCCGCGGCACGCCATCCGCGCCGATGTAGCCGGCATGGCCGCGCACTTTCTGGTCGCCGCCGGCGCAGAACGCCTGGTCGCCCTCCCCGGTGAGGATGATGACGCCGACCTCGGGATCCTCATGCGCCAGCTCGAAGGCTTCGAGCAATTCCCGGACGGTCAACGGCCGGAAGGCATTGCGCACCTCCGGTCGCGCGATGGTGATCTTCGCGAGGCCATCGGTGGTTTTGTGATATTTGATGTCGGTGAACGCGCGGACTTCCTGCCACATGGCGTTCGATACGCTACGGCCTTCCGGAGAGGCAACCGATATTGGGGGGAGTTTTCAGTTTTGCCTTCGGCGGTCTCCGCTTCGCTCCGGCTCAGCATTCAGTTTTCAGCCCAGCCAGCGCGTCCTTCGGGTCCATGCAGTCCATGCGGTCCATTGTCCTTCCGCAAATCTTCGCTTTCCAGGAGTGGTGAGCGGTGGCAGACTCGAAATGGAGGCTAAGATTCGTTCCGGCCTCCCCGTTTCACCCGAGATGGCCCATCAGTCATCCATCGAATCCCGCTCCGAACTGGTCGAGCGGGCGCTGCGCGACCACGAAAGCGGGTTGGTGGCCTACGCGTGCAGTCTGCTCAACGACCTGGAGCGGGCGCGCGACGTGGTGCAGGACACGTTCATTCGCCTCTGGGATCAGGAGCCGTCCAAGGTGAATGTTCACCTGAAAGCCTGGCTCTACACCGTGTGCCGCAACCGCTCGCTGGACGTGCTGCGCCGCCGTCGCCGCATGATCGAGATGGACGACGAGGTGATGGCCCGCCTCCAGGAAGAGGGGCCCGATCCCGCGGAATCCCTGGCCTCCCGCGAGGCGGAAAATGAAGTGCTGCGGTTCATGGAACGCCTGCCCGCGAACCAGCGCGAGGTCATCCGGCTGAAATTCCAGGCCGATCTTTCCTACAAAGAAATCGCCGACATCACCGGCCTGAGTGTCACCAATGTCGGCTTCCTCATTCACACCGGGTTGAAACGCCTGCGCGGTCTGCTGGCCCACGCCCGATCCTCTCTCCTCTCATGACGACTCCGCTCGATCCCGAAGATCCGCAATTGACGGCCCATGTGCTCGGCGAGCTGCCGCCCGCCGAATCCGTGATGGTCGAGATGGCCTGCTGGCGCGATCCCGCGTTGAGGGATGAGGTCGAGCACCTGCGCGCGCTCACAGAGCAATTGGCCTTCGCCTTCGCCGCCGAGGAAAAAGCCGGCCTCACGCCCGCGCAGCAGCGGGTGATTTTGAAAAATCCGCCGGTGCCCCCGGCCTTCCCCGAGCAGGAAGTGCGGCTGACGGCCTGCGCTTTGGGCGAACTGCCGCCCGCGCAGGCTGATGCCATGGCGGCCCGCTTGGCCGACGACCGCGCCGCGTCGCTGGAGGTCGAATTGACCGGCGTGCTGGGCTCGATCGTCAAACAAAGCTTCGCCCACGAAACTCCCGCCGGTCTCACCGAAGGCCAGCGGGAGGAAATCCGCTCGCTGGGCGAACGGCTCGCCGAGGAAGCGCGGAACGCTCCTGCCGGCCCGCGCGTGCAGGGCAGGCCGGAGATGGCGCGCCGGCCCCGGGCGACCACGGCTCCCCTCGCCCGTCGGAACCAGCGCCGGTT
>CAZQUC010000096.1:9867-12071 GCA_964596095.1 uncultured Enterobacteriaceae bacterium | reverse complement strand
CGGCTTCCCACTCGACCTCACCGAACTGATGGCCCGCGAGCGCGGGCTGGCGGTGGACACCGAGGGCTTCGAGGAACTGATGGAACAACAGCGCGCCCGCGCCCGCGCCGCGCAGAAAAAACAGGTCATCGCGCTGTCGGAAATCGAGACGAAGGACGCGACCGCGTTCATCGGCTTCGATCATCTCGCGGCCGATGCCACGGTGCTGGAGGTGGTGGCGATGAAGGACAAAACCGCCGTCGTGCTGGACACGTCGGTGGCCTATGCCGAGATGGGTGGCCAACTAGGAGACACGGGCGAAATCGTCGCAGGGGGTGACATCTTCCATTTCACCAACACGCAGAAGGTCGGGAATACGTTCCTGCATTTCCTCGCCGGCGAGGACGCGCCTGCCGAAGGTGCGGCTGTCCGTTTGCTGGTGGATCGTCCGCGCCGCCGCGCCATCGAACGCCACCACACCGTCACGCACATTTTCCATTGGGCGCTGCACGAGGTGGTCAGCAAGGAGGCGACGCAAAAAGGCTCCTACGTCGGCCCGGACAAACTGACCTTCGACTTCAACAGCGCGGCGCTCACGCCGCAGCAACTCGCGGACATCGAAAAACTCGTCAACGAACGCATCGTGGCCAACGAGCCGGTGTCGTGGACCGAAGTGCCCTTCGCCGAGGCGCGGGCCAACAGCGGCATCATGCAACTCTTCGGAGAAAAATACGGCGACATGGTGCGCGTGGTGCAGATCGGCGGCACGCCGCACAAGCTCGACGGCTGGAGCATGGAACTCTGCGGCGGCACCCACACGCGCCATACCGGCGAGATCGGCTTGTTCCGGCTCGTCGGCGAAGGCGCGGTGGCGGCGGGCGTGCGCCGGGTCGAAGCGGTGGCCGGCCTCGAAGCCTACACCGCCGCGCGCTACGACGCCGACCTGCTGAAACACCTCGCCGGCAAAGTCCTCGCCCAAGGCTCCACCGATCTGGAAAAGAAACTCGACGCCCTGCTCGAACAGCAGAAGGCGCTCGAAAAAGCCTTGAAGGCCGCCCAGCAGCGCGAAGCCGCCGGACGCGCGAAGGCCTTGCTGGCGCAGGCCGAGAACAACGTCCTCGTCGCCAATCTCGGCGATCTCGACGGCGACAGCGTCATGGCCGTCAGCGAGGCGCTGAAAGGCCCGTTCGACGGCATCGTCGTGCTCGGCGCGGCCAGCGGCGGCAACGTCACCCTCATCGCCACCGTGCCCAAAGCCCTGCACGGCAAGATTCAGGCCGGCAAGATCATCCAAACCATCGCGCCCATCGTCGGCGGCAAAGGCGGCGGCCGCCCCGACTTCGCTCGTGGCGGCGGCAAGGATGCGTCAAAACTGGAAGCCGCCCTCGCCGAAGCCCGCCGGCTGTGCGCGGCGGGCTGAAACGTCCCGGTGCTGCGTTAACGGCGGCGGCGACGGAGCCCCGCTGCGCCGGCCAGCGCCAGCAAGCCGAGGTGGCCCGGCTCGGGAACTGGGATCGGGCTGCCGGCGACGCCGAGCGCGGTCACTTCATCCGCGGTCAGCGCGCCGTTGAAGAAGGCCACCGCGCCGACATTGAGGGACGGATTCTCGCCATCTTCGTCACCGAAGAGCAGGAAGCTGGATTCCAGAGAGAAACGGCCGTCCACACCGTCGGCATTGAAATTGGGCAGCGCCACGCCATTCAGATACGCGGTGTTTTGGACGCCAAGCTCAACGCTCAGCACGATCCGCGTCCATTGGCCGGCCTCCACCGTGCCTTGGTAAGACAGCGCCCCGACACCGAGGGAGCTATTGGGGTGGATGAAGAGATCGCCGTCGTTGGTGTTGGCCGGGCTGGTCTGGAACAGGCTGCGATAGGCGGAGCGGCCGTCTCCCGCGGGCGTGAAGACATCGAAAAGCAGGCTGTAGGCATTGGTGAACGCGCCGCCGCCGTTGCCGCCGATGGGGTTGGCGGCGATCAAATACGAATTGAAAGCCGGCGTGGTGGCATTCGTTCCCTGCACGGTGGTGATGACCCCGCTGAGGCTGGTGGCGCCATCATCGGCAAGGCTGGCGTGGTGAGCGGGCGACGCGCCATTGATGGCCAGATCCGCGCCAAAGGTGGCCTTGCCCAGATTGCCGGGATCGTCGAATTCCCAAAGGCCGACGAGCGACGCCGCGGGCGCCAGCGTTGGAGTGACCGCGAGGGCCAATATCGGAAGAATGT
>CAZQUC010000096.1:3523-9767 GCA_964596095.1 uncultured Enterobacteriaceae bacterium | reverse complement strand
TTATTTCCATCGGCAAAGTTACAAATCGGTGACAATGTGCGCGGCCTCAGTCCTGGGCAAGACGAAAGAAAATGAGACCACCGGGAACAATGGCTTCGCTGTGTGTGCTTTGGCCTTCCGTGCTCTCGATCTTGGACCACGAATTCGCGGCCAAGGCGGTGGAACGCTGAAGATAGCGGTTGGCGGCGCCGGCCCAGGTGAGCGTGAGGGTGGAGCCATCGCCAGACACCGTGAGCGGCGGCAGCTCCACGGGCGGCGTCTGCGGGAAGATCCCCTCGGCCTTGACACCCCCGAGCGCCGCCACCTGAGAGCGGGTAAGCATGCTGTCCACGAACGCGAACGCGCTGACCAGCATCTCCCAGGTTTCTCCACTGTTATCACCGAAGAGCCTCACGTGCGGCCCCGCCGTGGCGCCCGAGTAGAGGGAGAAACGCCCGCCCGTGAGGCTGGAGCCGGCGCGTTGAAAGACCTGCTCCCCATCCACATAATAAGTGACGACCCCCTCCGGCAAATGGGCGGTCCACACCACCCGGTGCCAGGTCTCGGGCTGGATCGTTCCTGCCGGCGAATACCCGAGATCGGCAATGCCGAGAAGGCCGTTCGAGTCCACGAAGAAATCGCTGTCATTGGTGTTGGAGGGGGCGGTGTTGAAAAACGCCACCCACTCCCATCCCGCGGGCACCAACACGTCAAAGACAAAGCTGTAGATATTGACGTCGCCACCGCCGCCATTGCCCGGGATGTCCGTCAAGGTCAGGGCCAGGCCATCGGCCGCGTCGCTGAAGCCCGGCAGGCGGAGGTAAGAGACCGGCGAACCATCGGGATGAGGCACCAGGTTCCCATCCGACGTTTCCCAAGCCACCTGCTCCTCGGTCGCTTCACCATTGGCGAATTCCAACACTCCCTCGCCCAGCGACGGGGCCAGATCTCCCGCAAAATTCCATTCGAAGACCGTGCCGAGATCGGGCGACGGCGTGCTGAAGCGCCACACATCCCCGGTCACGGTGCCGCTGGGGGTGATTTCATCGACGCGCCAGTAATAGGTCGTGCTTTCGGCCAACGCGGGGGTTTCATAAAAATCCTCCGCCTGCTCCGCAATGAAAGGCGGCGGATCGACAGTCCCGAAATGCACGCGGTGAAGCGTGGCATTCTGCCCTACCGTCCAGCGGAGGACGGCCGTCTCGGTGAGCACCAGGCTCCCATCCGCGGGCAACGGCGCGCTCGCCGTGGTGTCCGGGGTGGGTTGCAAGGCCGCCAGCAGCGCCGGAAAGTCCGTTTCGATGTAGTCCACCCCGGCGATCGCCGCCGCACGCATGACACCCGGCGTGTTGACGGTGTATATCTCCACGATCATGCCTTCGGCCTTGGCTCGGGCGCAGAAGGCCGCATTGGGCGCCTGCGTGCCGATGGAAAACCCCACCACGCCCAGTTCACGCAGGTTGGAGAAATAATCGGGATCAGAGGCCCAGGTGGAGGCGGGGGAGCCCCAGAGAATCTTCGCGTTGGGCACGGCGTCGCGGATATCCGCGACGCGGATTTCAGCGGGATAGTCGGGATCATTCGGAGCCCAGAACCAGATATCCTCCACCGGGAAGGCGGCCTCCTCAATGGCTTCGGCCAGCGCGTCGGCCTGCCCCTCGGTCTTGATATCCAAATAGACGATCCCCTTGCCTTTGGCGGCGGTGAGGGCTTCGGCCACGGTGGGGATTTTCTCGCCCGCGAAGGCGGGATCGAATTTGCTCCCGGCGTCGAGTTCCTTCAAATCGGCCAGCTTCAGATCGGAGACAAAACCGAAGCCATCCGTGGTGCGCTCCAGCGTGTCGTCATGAAAGCACACCGCCACGCCATCGGAGGTCAGGCGCGTATCGATCTCCACTCCCGCCGCGCCTTCGGCGAAGGCTTTGGTGATCGCGGACACCGTGTTGTCGGGCGCGTAGCCGAAGGCCCCGCCGCGATGCCCGATGGCTTCGACCCGGCGGAGCATTTTCTCCTCCGGCGCGGCCGGCGTCCCCGGCACATGCGCGCCCGCCGCGTTCGGTCCGCCCAAGGCGAGCACTTCCTCATAGGTCAGCGTGCGGTCCACGAACGACACGCTGCTCACAAAGGCCGGGCGGGTCTCATTGTCCTCATCGGTGAAGAGCAGCACCTCCGACTCCAGGCCCCACCGTTCGTTCAACCCCGCCCCCGTGGTTTCGGTGGTGCCGACGAAGCGGCCATCGATATACCGATGCGCCTGGCCTTCGCCAGTGCCGGTGCGGATGGCGACCACGATGCGATGCCAGGCCCCGGTCGTCACCGTGCCGAGATAGCGGGAAGAAATGCCGATCCCGCTGGTGGTATCGTGAATGAAAAAATCCGCGTCGCTGCCATTGCTGAGATCGGTCTGCCAGAGCGCGCGATACGCCCCGCCGCTGGAGTTGGGGTAAAAAACGTCGAAGACAAAGGTGTAGTTCGACACCAGATCCAGCATCCCCTCGCCATAGGCGCCGTTCGGCTCCGCGCCGTGGGTGAAAAGATAGCCCTGTTGCCGCGTGCAACCGGGAATACTCATCACGTCGGGATCAACACCGTCGATGGCGGGCACGCCGAAGGCGCTGGCCTTGCCGAACTGCGTCTCCACCGGTCCCCAGTCCGACCCATCCGGATCGAAATACTCCAACGTCCCCGGCCCGGAGGCGGCCTCCAGCGGCGAAGCAGGGTCGGAAAACGTGAAGACCGTGGGCGCGGCATCAACATCGGAAAGGAGACCGGGGAGGGCCAGCCACGCGGAGAGGAACAGGGCGTGTTTCTTCATAGGCAAGGAATCAATGTCTGGCTTGGTGAGGGTGAAAATTTCTTCTGCCCTGACGACGGCCCGCTTCCTCCCAGGCTGGGCATGGCGGAAGAAAGTGGCACTCGGCACGACATCGTGACGCGGTCAAGACAGCACCACGCCTGAGTCATTCCCCGGAAACCCCGGCCCGTCCTCCCACAAAATGCGCAACCCACCGGACAAAATCGCCATGCCCGATGAGGAGATCATGGTTATCCGCGCCGGGTTCAGATCGATGCAGGCCGCCATCGTCCGCCATCGTCGTTGGATCATCCTTCACCTCCACCCCCCATCTCGCCAGTCTTGTCCGACGGCCCTTCTTCGAGCGGTTACGGTCAAACGGCCGTAGGGGAAAAAGCAGTCGAACGTCTCTCCGCTTGCATCCAAAACGGTGGGAACCGCCACACCAAATATCGCACGCTTTTCTCTCCTCACGCGACGTGCAGCGACGCCTTGAGCCGGGCTACCGCTTCGTCTTGGGAGAAGCCGGGGGTGCTGGTTTCGGCGCTGCGCGAGAAGACTTTTTCCCGGCGTAGCCAGCGGGCTTCGCAGTCGGCGGGATCTTCGAGCGCCTCGGCCAGGGCGGAGGGCAGGTCATAATAGTAACCGTCGAAGCCGGCCTTGACCAAGGCGTTGTGCATCCCACCGGCCGCGAACCGTCCGGCCTCCGCGATCAAGGGGTGTTGGGGCGCGGCCTCGGCGGTGTCGTCTTCCCACAAGCGCCGGCATTCCGCCAGCGACAGCGAGAGGTAGCGCCGGCATCCGGACGGGCGCGCTTCATATACGGAGCACCAGCCGTCGTCCCGCAACAACACGCAGGGTTGGCGCGCGGGCGGGGGCGCGTCAGGCGGGGTCTCGCTCCGCGCGCGGCGGCGAGCGCCGGCCTCCGCTTGCACGGCCGCCAGCCGGGCCGGGGAAAAATCGCGCCGCACCTGACGCGCCAGCAGCAGCACTTCGTGGGCCCGCGCGTCAATCGTCAGCCAGCAGCAGAGCGAGCACCCCGCGCGGCAGGCGACCTCCACACCGGTCATCTGCCGGAAGCCCTCCACCGATCCCTCCACATGCCGCAGGGCCAGGGCCACGCCGTCCAGCAATTCCCCGCCGGAGTGCCGGCCTTCCAGCAGGACGCCCACCGCGTTGAAGGTGCTGTCATACACAGCCTGGCAGAATTGGCGCGTGGTGGCATTCATGAGGTGGGCCGGGAATGGTGGCGGGCGAAGGTCACAACGCCTTCCGTTCCGCCTTGCCCTGGCGGCGGTCGAGATCGCGCTGGAGGCTCTTGGCTTTTGGCTCGTTGCCGGCTTTTTTGTAGCACTCGATGACCACGGCGAGCGCCTGATTCTGGCTGTCGATGTCGAAGTAATCGCCGCCGGTATCGACATGGCGTTTCCAGGAACTCTCCAACTGGCGGCAGGCGCGCGCGACGGCTTCGGGACTGTCGGCAGTGAATTGGCAAAAGTCCCGCGCGAGGCGTTTGAAGGTCGCGGTGTTGGAACGATCGTCGAGCGCCCGGCGGTAGAGCGAATGGATGCCTTCGTAGTTGCCCGCCTTTTTCAGGATCTCGGCCTGGCGCGCGAAGCTGAGGGCGATTTCCTCGTCCCGGGGCGCGGTCCCGCGGCGGCGCGCTTCCTTGTCGAGCTTGCGGGCGTCGCGGCGCAGATCCAGCATGACCGTCTTGCCATCCTGCCGGGGGAAGATCACGCCTTCCTCGGCCTGGCGCACCAAGGCCATCACGGAGGGATCGACGCGGAAATCTTTTTTGACCAAGCGCACCAGTTCCTTCCACTCGTCCAGCGGCGCCTCCGTGCGGTGGCGGAGCCAAAAGTCCAGCCGAGCGGCGGCGGCCACGGGATAGTGGCGGTTCGAGCGGGCGGCGAGATCGTAAAGCCCGCTCGCCCGCGGCACGTCGCCGCCCTCTTCCAGCACCTCGGCCAGCCACACGCGCTGGCCCGCCGCGCGAAGGGGGCCATCATCGGCGGTGCGTCCTTCGCTGCGCCATTCAAAGATCTCCTCCGAAAGGCCGCGGCCGGTTTGCGGATGGGTGGTATTACCCAAGGCATAGCCGGCGAAACGGCCCGCCTCGTGCCACGTGCCATCGGCATCCATCCAGCGGAACCACGCGTGCGGGCCGCGCGCGCCGTCGCCGCTGACGTAGGCGGCGGGAATGCCATTGGCGCGCGCCGTGTTGCTGGCGAAATACGCGCGGTCGCCGCAGATGCCGCCTTTCTTCAAAATCTCGGCGAAGGTGTAGGCGTCGTAGTTGTTCGTGCCCTTGACGGCGCGCTCCATGTCGTATTCGACCATCGTGTAAGCCGCACCCCAGCCTTTTTGCCGGAGGCTGACTTTCTTCAACGCCCACTCCAGTTCCGACTCCGGCACCGGGGCCGACACGACCCACACCAAATCGCGCGCGGGCATCCGGTCGATCTTCCCCACCAGCCGCCCGGCCGCGGCTTGTTGCTGATACCACGTGTAACGGGCGTCGGCGGTCAGCCGCAGCCGCTCGTCGTTCCACGTCAGAGTCACGGGTTTTTCGAAAACCAGCGCGCAGGCGAGGGCGAGTTCGCGGAAACGCTCGCGTCCGCCGCGGTCGCCCTCCCACAATTCCGCCCATTGGGCGAGGACGCGGCCGGGTTGATTCTCCGGCACGAGGCTGACCAGGAACGCCTCCGCCATCTCCGGCCGGGTGAACAACGCCTCGACAAACATCCGGTGGTCATCGTCGGAGAGAAATTGATGGTCGGCTTTCTTCGGCAACGTTTCCAGCAGCGCCCGGCGCGCGAGCGTCTCGCGAAACAGCGGCTGATTCAGCAACGCGGAAATTTCCTCCGGGCGCGGCGGCGTCGAGAGCCGGCGCGTGGCCGCGACCAACGAACGCGTCAGCATCGCCGCGTAGCCTTCCCACGCACGCTCCTTGAACGCGAGCTGCAACGCCTCCTCGCGCGCCTTGCTTTGGGTCGGGCTGTTGGCGGCCAACGAGCTCAGCTCGATCACTTGGGGGAAAACCACTTCGGGCTGGGGCGCCTTCGCCGCCGAGGCTTCCTCCGCGTCGTCTTCAAAGAGTTCCGGCTCCGCCTCGTCCGGCCGCGACACCACCGTGGCGGCGGAACTCATTCCCAGCGCCCACGCCTGGGTGATGGGCGGCGTGTCCGGCAACGAATCCGGCAATTCCAGTGTGAAGCTCCCCTCCCCCGGCACGTCGGCGGCGGCCACGGTGATCGGTTCTTCCGCGGGGGTGGTTTCGGCGGGCGCTTCTGTCGCGGCTTCCACGGGAACAGCCGCGACCGCCTCCGGCGCGGCTTCCACCGGCCCGTGTCCGCTCTCCGCAGGAGCCTGGTCCTTCCACACCCACCAGCCCCCTCCGCCGGCCAGCGCGAGCACCATCAGCCACCATCCACCGCCGGCCTTCTTCCGCCGTTTGCCGGTGGCGAG
>CAZQUC010000096.1:2102-3423 GCA_964596095.1 uncultured Enterobacteriaceae bacterium | reverse complement strand
GGACCGGCCGGCCTTGGGACGAAGAGAGCGCCCTGAGCGAGCCGGACGACGTGGGGAACCTGCTGCAGAACTCATGATGGACACTTGGAAATCGGAAATCAGCCCCCAGTTTACTCCACGCGATCGTCCCGTCAATTGTGCGCCTCCGCCGGCCGGTCCGGCTGAAAACTGACGACAGTCAACGTCGTTTAATCACATATTGACCCCACGGCGTTCCTGCTTTATTTCTCCGTCGGCTCCGGGACTTCCGCAGTCTGGAGACCGCAGAGACTATGAAATGGAATATCGCCTGGCACCGGGTTGACTGGATCAACTCGGTTTTTCTCTTTGTCATCAGCATGTGCGCATTGATCGCCTCCCCCATCTACCTGTGGCACTACGGGTTGGATTGGTTCCAGGCGGCAATGCTCCTGTTCTACATCCTCGCCACGGGCATGAGCATCACGCTGGGCTACCACCGGCTGTTCTCGCATCTGTCCTTCAAAGCCAAATGGCCGGTGCGCGTTTTCACGCTCGTCTTCGGCGCCTGCGCGTTCGAGAATTCCGTGCTCAACTGGGCCTCGGACCATCGCCGCCACCACCGCCACACCGATCACGACGATGATCCCTACGACATCAGCCGCGGGTTTTTCTGGGCGCACATCGGCTGGATTCTTTTCAAAACCTTGCCCGAACCGCCGCTCGACAATGTCGCCGATCTCCGCAAGGACAGGCTCGTGATGTGGCAGCACCGGTGGGACAAACTGGTGGCGGTGCTCGTCGGCCTGGGGTTGCCGGCCGTGCTGGGCTGGCTCTGGAACGGGGCCGCCGGCGCCTTGGGCGGGTTCCTGCTCGCGGGCGTGCTGCGCGTCTTCCTCGTCCAGCAATGCACCTTTTTCATCAACTCGCTCTGCCATACCGTCGGCTCACAGCCCTATTCGAACAAATGCAGCGCGCGCGACAGCTTCGTCATGTCGCTGGTCACCTTCGGTGAAGGATATCACAATTATCACCACGAATTCCAGCACGACTACCGCAACGGGGTGAAACGCTGGAATTTCGACCCCACCAAGTGGGCGATCTGGCTGCTCGCCAAAGTCGGCCTCGCCAGCAACCTGCGCCGCGTGCCGGAAAGCAAGGTGCTGCTCGCGGAAATGAAGGAAGCCCGCCGCCGCGCCGAGGACGAATTGGCCCGCCTCCATGCCGTCACCGGCCAGCATCCGTGGCGCGACAAAGCCGTGGAAACCATGCACCAACTGCTGGAAAAAATGACCGCCAATTACCACGAAGTCGAGCACGCCGTGACCAACCGCGTCGAACTCTCCCGCCAAGCCATGGCCGA
>CAZQUC010000096.1:0-2002 GCA_964596095.1 uncultured Enterobacteriaceae bacterium | reverse complement strand
GGATCGTAAGGTTTGGGCAGCACGGCGCGGAAGCCGAAATCCATGTAGCGCGACATCACGGCGTCGTCGGAATAGCCGCTGGAAACGATGGCGCGCACCCCGGGATGCAGGGCGCGGAGTTGCTCCATGGTCTCGCGGCCGCCGAGGCCGCCGGGGATGCTGAGGTCGAGAATGACGAGATCGAAGGGGGTATTTTTCGCGAATTCCTCGCGGTAACGGCGGACGGTTTCCGCTCCGTCGCGGGTGGTTTCGACAAGATACCCGCGGCCGGTGAGATTGGCATAAAGCAACTGGCGGATGAGCGGCTCGTCCTCGAGCACGAGGATGCGGGCGGGCGGACGCGGCGGAGCCGGTGGCGCGGCGGGGATGGCGCGGACCACGGGATCGGCCAGCGCGGGCAGATGGACGGAGAACACGGTGAGGCCGGGCTGCGAGCGCACGTCGATCCAGCCGCCATGCGCCTTGGCGATGCTTTGGCACACGGTCAGCCCGAGGCCGGTGGCGTTCTCGTCGGCGCGGGTGGTGAAGTAAGGCTCGAACAGACGCGGCAGGTGCTCCGGCGCGATGCCTTTGCCATTGTCGATGATCTCCAGCGTGGCCAGCGGCTCCGGCGCGCGGCGCGTGAAGACGCGGAGAAAAAGGTCGCCCGCACGTCCCGGTGGCACGGCCTGCTCGGCGTTGCGGAGCAGATTTTCCACGAGGCGGCGGAGTTGCGCGGGATCCCACTCCGCTTCACCCAGGTCCGGGCCTTCGGCGAAACGATAGGTGATATTCTCCACGCGAGCGTGCTGGGCGAAGACATCGCGCACCAGCGGCCCGATGGCGAGCCGCCGCCGCACGGGCGCGCCGCCGCGGGCGAAGGTGAGGAGATTTTGCACCAACCCCTCGGCCTGGCGCGCGGCCTGGGTCGCGGTCTCCAATTGCGCGCCCGCTTCCGGCGCGGCGGGAGCGCGCGCGGCCAGCGCGAGATTGCCGGTCAGGACCGTGAGCAGGTTGTTGAAATCATGCGCGAAGCCGCGCGCCAGCAAGCCGAGCGACTCCAGCCGGTCCAGCCGCGCCGCTTCCTCCTCGGCCGCCTTTTTGTCGCTGATGTCGCGCAGCAGCACGAGCAGCCCTTCGTGCAGCGGGTAAATGCTCGCCTCCCACCAACGCGCCGTGCCATCATCGCGCAGCTCGAACGTGCGGCGCTCGCGCTTGAGCAACGCCGCGCAGAAATCCTGGTAGTGCGCGCGATGGACCGAGGGTGGGAATTTGTTCCAGAACACCCGCCCGATGAGCGCCTGGCGTTCGGCCGCGAAGGCGCGCGCCGCCGGGGCGTTCACATACGTGAAGCGCCATTGCGGATCGAGACAAAAGAGCGGATCGCCGATGCCCTCGAGGATCGGGTGCGACGCCTCCGGCGAGAAGGCCACCCCGCCGGCCTCGCCCGCGGCCTCGCCGTCGTCATCGCGCGGCCGAAAGAGAATCACCAGCCCGGTCAGCCCGCCCTCCGCGTCACGAATGGGCGCGGTATTGTCGATAATCGGCACCAGCCGCCCCCGGCGGTCGGTCAGCAACACCGCGCGCCCACCGCGGCTGCCTCCGAGCCGGATGAACTCCGCCGTTTCGCCCGAAGGGTGGGAAATCCGGAACACGCGCGTCAGCGGCTGACCGAGCGCCTCACGGGCCGGCCAGCCGGTCAGCCGCTCGGCCACCGGATTGAGAAACGTGACGCGCCCGCCGAAATCCGCCGCCACCACGCCTTCCGCCAGACTGCGCAGCGTGCTGAGCAGCCGTTCGTCCACATCGGAGGGCGGCGCCGGATTCCCGGCGCCCCACAACGAAGAACGGGCGGATTCGTCCGCTGGATCAGCCGCTGGCATTGCCCTTTCTTTAGTGGGGGCGCTGCGCGGGGAAAGCGAAAATCCAACCCATCAACAACCGAGCCGAGCGAGGGCTGGGGGCGCAATACCACGCTCTGTTGAAAGCGGGTCTTTTTGTGGCATGGTGCCTCCGGCCAATG
>CAZQUC010000095.1:0-12086 GCA_964596095.1 uncultured Enterobacteriaceae bacterium | reverse complement strand
ACCGCCGAACCCACGGATGCCGGCCAGCGGCTGGACCGCTTTCTCGCGGACCGGCTGCCCGCCCTGTCGCGTTCGCGGCTGGCGGCTTTGATCAAGGAAGGGGCCGTCACGGTCAACGGCCGCCCCGCCAAGCCGAGCCTCGTGCTGGCGGGTGGCGAAACCATCGACATGGAAGTGCCCGCCGACCGGCCCGCCGAGGCGCGACCGCAGGCCTTGCCGCTGGAGTTTCTTTACGAAGACGACGACCTCGCGGTGCTGAACAAGACGAGCGGCATGGTGGTGCATCCCAGCGCGGGCCACGAGGACGGGACGATCGTCAACGGGTTGCTGCATCATTTCGGGCCGTTGTCGTCGCTGGGCGGCGTGCAGCGCCCGGGCATCGTCCACCGGCTTGACAAGGAAACGAGCGGCTGCCTCGTGGTGGCCCGCAACGATGCCACCCACGCCGCGCTCAGCGCACAATTCGCGGAGCGCGAGACGGAGAAAATTTATTACGCCGTCGTGCAGGGCGTGCCCGCCGTGTCCGCGGGGCGGATCGAGAATTTCCTCGCGCGGCATCCGGTCAACCGGCTCCAGCGCACCGTGGTGCTGGAAAACCAGGGCGGCAAACACGCGGTCACCGATTACGAGGTGTGCCACGTCGCGCACCGCTGCGCGCTCGTCCGCTGCACGCTGCACACCGGCCGCACGCACCAGATCCGCGTGCATCTCAAACACCTCGGCCATCCCATTCTCGGCGATGATCTTTACGCCAAGCCCGCCCGTCAGCCGATCCCCGTGCCGCGCCTGCTGCTGCACGCGTGGCGGCTCGGCTTCACGCACCCGCGCACGCGGCAGTGGCTGGTTTTCGAGGCACCGCTGCCGCCGGAATTCGCCCCGTTTTTGCCGGAAGAAGGGGGAGCGGGCGTCCCGCCTGCCCGGTGAGCCGGTAGCAATGGGGAAGGGGAGCATGCTGAGGAACGAAAGCGATCTCTGGTGTGTGAGCTTCCCTCGCGGCGGCGTGGAGTGGGTCAACTCCGATCAAGACCTACCGGCGGCGGAAAAGGCATGCTCCCGTCCCCGCGATGACGAGGAGCAGGGCCGTGGCCGGTTCCGGCACCGGGATGGTGGTGCGGAAGGCACTGTCGCTGCCATCCTGCCAAATCAGGGATGAGGTCGGTTCAAGAACGACGTTGATCCTCACGCCGGAATCAGGGGATTCCACCCAGTTCCACTCCCCGGTCGCACTGGTAACAGCATTGAAATAAGTTGAAGTCTCGATAGATGCTGAATCATAAAAACGCATCGCCAGTGGCATGCCTACGGTTATATCAAACATTTTATCGGGTATGGAAAGTTTATAATAGAATCTTCCCGGCGCCTCTGAGCCAGGGCCCTTTCCTCCGATACTCATATAAGAATCAGAGATGTAAACCCATTCCCCAGCGAATGGATCCGTCGCAGTGGCGAGCGTGTAATATCCAAGCCGCACGATAGCACCGCTGTATTCCTTTCCTGAAATCCAGTCTTTGAGCGGCGTTCCCGTGATATCCCGCAGTTCGGCCCCCTCGGAATTGTGCCAAATGATCGATGTGGAGGCGCGGGATGAGGGCGCGGTCAAAGCCGCAATAATCATCAACGATAAAACATACGTTTTCATAAGTATTGTGAGAGATTAACGTAAAATGTCCATCGTATCCGCGGCGGGAATCGGGGGTCGGTCACGCTGGCGTGGCTCAGGCCCTACCGGCGGCGGAAAAGGCATGCTCCCGCCCCCGCGATGACAAGGAGCAGGGCCGTGGCCGGCTCCGGGACGGGCAGGACAATACTTGGTCTCATTGCACCCAACCCACCCCGTTGCCACAAAGGTGCCTCATCTTTATTTACCAGCAGAAACAACTCGGGTTCGTCGTCGGCCGGCTCCACCCAGTTCCAGGTGCCATTGTCGTTGGATACCGCGTTAAAGAGGTTTGAGTCAGCCAGGGTGGACGCATCATACAGCCGAATGGCCAGAGGCGTGCCCACCGGCGGCGCGATGAAGGTGCCCCCGATCAATTGGGTGGTGATGTTGAAAAAGCCGTCGCGCTGCCCGCCGGTATCGCCAATGCTGCCCGCCGCCAGAACATTCCACTCGCCAGCAAAGGGAGTGGCCGTTGTCGCCAGCGAATAATATCCCACCTCCAGTAGCGTCCCGTCTCCGTCCTCTGCCGTCCCTGCGCTTAATGGAAGCAGAACATCAGGCTGATGCAATGTTCGGTCATTCGACCAATGAATTAAAATGCTGGCGCCTGGAGCCTCGGCAACGCTGGCTATCCAGCCGAGAATTACAATTAAAAATACACGTGTTTTCATAAGTGGCATCAGAGGTTAACGTCTAATTTCCATTGTATCCGCGGCGATAACCGCGGGGTCAGTCACGCTGGTGGCGGTGAGGCGCAGCGTGGCCGTGGTGCCGGCGGGCATGGTGACCACGGGCTTGGCGATGGTGGGGTTGGAAAAGGTGATGGGGGCGGAGGATTCATCCACCGTCCAGAGCACGGTCACCGCGCCTCCATTGGGGTCGGAAGCGGAGCCATTGATGGTGATGGTGGTGATCGAGGGAGATAGCGTGCGGTCCGGCCCCGCGTTCACATTCAATGCGCCCAGTAAGTTCCCGTTACGGACCTCAAAAATCATCCGACCCGGCTTGGCGCTCAGCCGGGAGCGATAGGCCAGCCCCGTCTCCGTGTTTTTGACGCCCGTGGATGGATTGGCGTCGAGCAGTTTCAGTGTTTCCCCGGAGTGCAGCAATTCCAGGGTGCGGTCGCCGCCGTTGCTGATGCCGGCCCGGGCGGGATATCCCCCGTAACCATTCACGCCTCCGCTTGTCCCGAAACTACCGGTTTCCCAAAGGATGTAGTTGTAATTGAACTCGATATCGAAGCTGTTTCCGGGGAATTCCGTCCTCTGGACAAGGACTAACTGGAAGCCGCATAATTTATCCGTTTTTTCATAATAATATCCTACGTCCATCCAGTTGACCCCAAAAGCCGCCCGGCCATCCACCGTGCCTTGGCCATAGGTCACGGCTTTGCACAAGATGGGAGAAAATTTGGCCGGGTCGGCCGGTTGAGTATCCACATCCGACCAATAGGGAGCGATGAGCGTCCAGCCGAGGCTCCGGAGTGGTTTGGCTGTAAATTCATCGTGGCCGCTTTGAAAGGTGATATTTCCATTATTGTTGACGTAACAGGCGGTGCGATTGACGCCAAACAGCTTGATGGTGAACCCGAGCGGCACGGGTCCTGGTGTAAAGGCATCGTCATTAGGGGCCAAGGCATACTGGTTGAAGCCTGGCCGGACGGCGCCCTCCTTTAACCGGTAGAACATTTCGGGGGCGTTGCTACCGATGAGAATGGCTTTCACCGAATCGTTTCCGGTCGAGGGGTTGCCGCCGGTGATGGGGGCGCCCAAATCCACCCAGGAGACCAGATCAGGGGAGGCCTGCATCTGATACCGGGAAAGATATCTGGAGGGGAACATGACTTCGTAAGTATTGCCGGAAGGGCGGGTGATTGTCAAGGGGGCCACCGTTTGGGATGAGAGAAGGGCGGTGGAAAAAAAGAAAACAACGGACAGACGAATCAGCAGGGTGAAAAGGCTCATAAAAACTCGAGGAGTGGAAGTTGGCGGTTAGGTATGGAAAAGGGAGGAGGTCAACGGGTCTCCGCGTCGGAAAGGACGCGGAAGCGGATGATGGTGTCCTGCGTGACGGGCGGATGGGCCGCGCGCTCGGCCTCCTCCCGAGCGCGGGCCGCTTCGCGGGTGGCGGCTTCTGTTTCCAGCTTCTTGTGGTTGGCGTTGTAAAAATCGTGCAGCGCCTGGATGGGGGCGGCTTCCTCCGGGGAAAGCGCCTCCCCGACGGGCACGAAGGCGGCGGCCCCTCTGGGCAGCGCGGGGATGGCGGGAGGCTCGAATGGCTGGCCGCGCTCGGCGGCGCGCGCCGCCTGCTGATCGAGATCAACCGGCGTGGCCAGGAGCAGGAGCAGGTTGTAATCCGGCTGACCGACCGCTCCGGCGAGGGAGGAAACGCCGGCCAGCCACTCCGGCTGGATCGAGGACCAGAAGGAAAGGGTCTTTTCTCCTCCGGACCGCCAGAGGGTGAACAGGGTGCGGGGCGTGCTTCCCAAGACCGTGCCGTGGTAGGCGGTGGCGCTGAACTGGAGCAGCGGGATGGGTAGCGATGTTTCCGCGGTTTGGGCCGGTGGTGGCGCTGCCGGCGGGGCAGGAGGCGCGGGCTGGCGGACCAGAGGGAGCGCGCGGGCAGTCACTTCCTGAAGGATGAGCGTGCGCCCGCCGAGATCATGTGTCTCGGTCTTGACGATGTCCGCCGGGGAAATTTCCGGCAGGACGGGGCGAGCGGAGGTGACCGCATCTTCGGCGGAAACGGCCAGCGGCAGGATGACTACGAGGGTGAAGAGCGGGAGTGGTTTCATGGAATGACAGGTGTGGTTTCGCATGGGTTCGGTTGGTTGATGGGCTGCATCGGTGGTGGTTGATTGCGGGGTTGTGGGTGGAAAAAATCGGGCGAGTGCCAGGCCTCAGATCCTGAAAACCAAGAGGGAGCGGACTTGCTCCAATCCCTCCCCCAACCGCAACGCGGTGGCGGCTCTTCCGAGAGTCTTTCTCCCGACGGGCATCCGGTGTGGGCCGAAACCCGGTTGGAGTTTGGCCGGTGGGGAATGCTCTCCCAAGACAGGCGCTCTTCCGTCGCGCCAACCCTGGGCTCGGAGTCGCCATCCCGTTTGGGTTGTCCCTGCTGGGCATCCCGGAAGGACGCCGGCAAGGATCCCTGGCTCCCACCACAGGGATGTGGCCGGTGCATTTTCCTCCCCTCGGGCGTCAGCCGAGGGAGAACGGGTGGACTTGCTTGCATACAGTGGTCGTCTCGGAAATTCGTGAACTCGCCACCGTTGAAAGCAGAGGAGCGGCCCCGAAGGGCTGGGCTTCCGCCTCCTGCTGGTGGCCGGTGAGTTTACAAGTCGCCACAAGACAACCGCGACGGCCTTTAAGCCGCGAGGCCCTGGACATACGCCGCCGCCTCCCGGCCATGTGCATGGTCGTGAAGCGACGTGTTGACGGCACACGTCGGCCGCTTGTGGACGAGGTTGTAAAGCCCCGACTCAGGTCTCCCCGAGTGCGGTTATCGTGCAGGCAAGGTGCGGCGGTGTAAGGAAAAAAGCATGAATTTTTGATCGAAGAAGGACAGCGCGGCCTCTTTGCCACATGGCGGCAAGTTCCATTCGCCTTTCGCAGGAGGAGGCGTAACACACTTTCGGTCTCGGGTTCCTGCCACCTGCGAGCGCGGGAGCTTCACTTCCCGATTTCCGGCATCCACGCATGACACCATCCCTTTGCAGCTTCGATTTTGACGGCACGTTGGTGGACAAGTTCCACACGCCTTCCTTTGAGCCCACGCTCGGCGCCTGCCTGCATGCGTTGGGCGAACGCGGCGGCCGGTGGGTTATCAATACCGGGCGTTCGCTGCCTCACACGTTGGAAGGGATCCTCGATCACGGCGTGGGTCTGGCGCCGGATTTCATCATCGCCCGCGAGCACTTGATCTATACGCGCAACCGTGTCGGGCGCTGGGTCGATCTGGGCGAATGGAATGCGCTCTGCCAGCGGCGGCACGACGCTTTTTACCATGGGCACCGGCGATTTTTCCGGGACGTGCGCGCCTTCATCGAGCGCGACGGGCGCGGGGTGTGGATCGAGGAGGCGGGCGACCCCGCCGGGCTGATCTCGCGCACCGAGGACGACATGGCGGAGGTTATCGCCTTCATCGAGGCGCAACGCGGCGACTGGCCGGAACTCGGCTACCAGCGCAACACCATTTACCTGCGCTTCACCCACCGGGATTTCGACAAAGGCAGCGCGCTGGCCGAACTTGCCCGCCAACTGGGCGTGGCGCCGGATTCCATTCTCGCCGCCGGGGATAATTTCAACGACCTCTCCATGCTCCGCCGCGAAGTGGCGCATCATCTGGTGTGCCCCTCCAATGCCCTGCCCGAGGTGAAACAGCAGGTCACCGCCGAAGGCGGCCGCGTCGCCTCGCTGCCGGCCTCGCGCGGCGTGGCCGAGGCGTTGCGGCAGTGGGAGTGGTGAGAATAGCTCCCACAATTTCATTTTTCCCGCATGACGGGCGTCGCTTCCCGCGTAGTCTGCGCGGCTTATGATCAAGGTGGGACTTATCTCGCTGGGCTGCGCCAAGAACCTGATCGACTCCGAAGTCATGGTGGGGCATCTCCAGCAGGCAGGCATGGCGATGACACCGGAGCCGGAATTGGCCGACGTGCTCATCGTTAATACCTGCTCGTTCATCGACAACGCGAAGCGCGAGAGCATCGCGGCCATTCATGGCGCGGTCGATGACCGGGAGGCGCACGCGAAACGGCGGAAGCAGAAGATCATCGTCGCCGGGTGTCTGGCCCAGCGGTTCCGGCAGGAATTGCCCACGCTGATGCCGGAGGTGGATGCCTTCATCGGGCTGGATCAGATCACCCAAGTCGCGCCCATCATCACCGGGCTGTTCACGCCGGAGGAGCAGCAGGCGCGCAACTTGGTCACGGAGCGGCCGCGCTACATCCCGGATTACAACACGCCGCGCTTCCGTCTCACCCCGCAGCATTTCGCCTACATCAAGATCGCCGAGGGGTGCAACCACCCGTGCTCGTTCTGCATCATCCCGAAAATCCGCGGCCAGCATCGCAGCCGCACGCAGGAGTCGGTGGTGCGCGAGGCCGCGCAATTGGTGCGGGCGGGCGTGAAGGAGATCAATCTCATCTCGCAGGACACGACGTATTTCGGCATGGATCGCTGGCAGGGGCAGCGGCCGAATCCCCGCTCCGGCGTGGATAGCTCGCGCGGCGAGTCGTTGTCCACCTTGATCCGCGAGCTCAACAAGATCGAAGGCGATTTCTGGATCCGGCTGCTTTACACGCATCCCGCGCATTGGAGCGATGACCTCATCGCCGCCATCGCGGAGTCGGAAAAAGTCACGCGCTACATCGACATCCCGCTCCAGCACATCAGCGACCACATGCTGGGGCTGATGAAGCGGGAAACCAACAGCGCCTACATCCGCGATCTGGTGAAGCGGCTGCGCGCGGGCATTCCCGGCGTGGCCTTGCGCACCACGTTCATCGTCGGCTTTCCCGGCGAAACGGAAGAGGACCACGAGGAATTGCTGGCCTTTTTGGAAGAGGCGCGGTTCGAGCGCGCGGGTGTCTTCGAATACAGCCGCGAGGAGGGCACGCGCGCGGCGAAGATGGACGGGCATCTGCACCACATGGTGCGCCGCCGGCGGTGGAATGCGGCGATGAAAAAGCTCCAGCAACTGGCGGGCGAGATCAACCAGACGCAGGTCGGCATCACCCGCCGCGTGCTCGTCGAGGAGCCGGGCGTGGCGCGCACCGAATGGGACGCGCCGGAGATCGATGGCACGGTGTATGTGGACCAGGCGCTGCCGGTCGGAGCGTTCGCCAACGTGACCATCCGCGACTGGCGCGGTTACGATCTGGTGGCGGCGCGGTAGTCCGGACCGCCGCGCGCCGCCTTTTTTGTTCTTCCCATTTTGGCAAAGCACACCCTCTCCTCCATCGCCCGCCATGACCGCCTCATCCGCCATCAGCCGCCTCGCCGTGGTCTTCAACCCCGCGGCCCGGAGCACCGGGGCCACGCGGCAGATCACGCGGCTGCGGCATCTGGCCGCCGGCGCGCGGTTGTGTGAGACGCGCGGGGAGGGCGATGCCCGGCGGTTGGCGCGCGAACTCGCCGCGGACGGCGCGGAGACGATCGTCGCGGCCGGCGGCGACGGCACGCTCAACGAAGTCGCGGCCGGGTTGTTGGAGGCCGGGGTCATGCCGCGGCCCACGCTCGGCGTGCTGCCCCTCGGCACGATGAATGTGTTCGCCCATGAACTCGGCCTGCCCGCGGCGCGCCTGGCTTCGTGCTGGGAGCGGATCGAGCGCGGCGAGACGCGGGAGATCGATGTCTGGCGGGCCAACGGCCGGCCGTTCGTGCAGATGGCCGGCATCGGGCTGGACGCGTTGGTGATCCGGCACACGTCTTGGGAAGCGAAGAAGAAATGGGGGCCGCTCAGTTACGCGGCGACGCTGGCGCAGTGGCTGGACCGTCCGCCGGTCTCGGTGCGCGTCAGCATCGACGGCGGCGCCTGGCTCGAGGGAACCTCCGTGCTGCTCGGCAATGGCGCGCTTTACGGCGGGCCGTTCAAGGTCTTCCCGCGGGCGGTCAACAACGACGGTCTGCTCGACATCGCGCTCGTGCAAGTGCATGGCCCCGCGGCCATGGCCGGACTGGTGGCGGATGTGATGACGCAGCTCGACCGCGAGATTTCCGGGCTTTCGTTGCACCAAGGCCGCCATGTCCGCGTCGAAGCCGGGACGCCGGTGCCTTTCGAGGTGGATGGGGAACTCGGCCACGAAACCCCGGTGGAGATCACCCGCGATCCCTGGCCCCTCCGGGTGGTGGTGTGACGCTGCGTGCTGCGATCTACCGCCGTTTCCGCCCCCGTTGCTCGTCGTCTTCCGGGCTATAACGCAGCCGGACCGCCGTGCCGCAATACATGCAGCGGAACCAGCCGAAGAGCAGGGCGTGAAGCGCCAGGCTGCCGGTGAGACCGAGTCCCCACAGGCTATGGGCCTTGGGATTTTTCGTGCAGCGTTTGTTGACGAAAATCTGGTTGGTGCAGATCCGGCAACGCAGGCGGAGCGCCAGGCACAGATACAGCATCGCCGAGAACGCCCACGTGATGAGAATGCCCAGCAGGAGGAACATCCACGACCGGCCGTCCTCCCCGCTCAGGAATGCCAGGGGCAGCAGCACCAGCGAGCCCAGCACCACCGCGACCAAGGCCACGCGGTGAAAGAGCACCACGAGCGAACTGAGCCAGATGCGCCATTTGCGGGGATGGGGCACGCCCCGGACCACGCGCCGCGGCAACGGCGTGCCCGCCGGCAGCTTCACCGTCTTGCGGACGAGTTCATCCTCATCGTCCTCCATCTCCTCCTCCTCCGCTGCCGGCGCGGCGGTGGTTTGCACGACTTCATCGGTGGTGCTGCGAAAGCTGTCCCGGTCCACGCTGGCCCATTCCTTGACCTCGGCGTGGGGAAGGCGTCCGGCCTCTTGAGAGGCGGTGATCGGCGGCTTGAGCGGAACCTTTTTCGCCGTCACCAGGGTTTCTGCCGGCAGCGGCTCCTTGCGGCCGAGCTTTTCCTTGGGTGGCGGGGGCGAGCCGGCGCGGTTGAGCTCGGCGCGGAATTCGCG
Organism: uncultured Enterobacteriaceae bacterium; assembly: GCA_964596095.1. Lineage (GTDB taxonomy): Bacteria > Verrucomicrobiota > Verrucomicrobiia > Verrucomicrobiales > V1-33 > CAJBME01. The sequence continues at coordinate 2,780 of CAZQUC010000095.1, read as the reverse complement.
GGCGAATCCGCGGGCCTGCGAGCGTGGCACCGGCTGGGTGAAACGGGGCGGAGCTTCCCGCGACCGGATGTTCGTCGGCTCTGGCGGCAACACGATGGCTTCGGGCACCTCCGCCAGCCCCTTCCCGGCGGAAGCATTCGCCCCCAGCGACAAACGGGCTTTGGCATCGGAGATCCAACGGGTGACCTCGGCGGCGGTGGGCTCCGTGTCCGCGCCGTCGCGATCGGCCCGATGCGCTTTGAACAACCGCTCCAGCAACTCGGCCGGCTGCGAATTCGCCAATGTGCGCACATCTTCAACGCCCGCCGCGGTCAACAGACGCAGGGCGGCGGGAGTAAAGCCGGGTAGCTCTTGCAGGTTTTGCATCCGAACCGGAAGGGATTTATTGTGAAAATGGCGGAGCGGAGACTTCGCCGACTTGTCCATATTTGCGTCGGAGTCCGCGGCGGCTCAACCAAGATTTTTCAACATCGCATGAAGACGCTCGCGCCGGTCTTCCCACTCGGAAAGCACGCTCTGCGCCTTGGCGTAGGCCTCCGGCGCTTTTTCCTTGAAGGCCGGATTGCCCAGCTTGCCCGCCGCCTTGGCGATTTCCGCCTCGGCCTTGGCCACTTCTTTCTGCAAGCGCGCGCGTTCGGCGGCGACATCGATCAGCCCCTCCAGCGGCAGATACAATTCGCCCAGATCGGTGAGCGCGGCGGCGATGCCCGGACCGCCGGCGGCCGCCGAATCGAGCGCCACTTCGCCCGCGCCCGCCAGCAGCCGCAGCGTTTCCGTTTGCGCGCCCACCCACGGCACGGCGGGCTTGAGCACGAACCGCACGGTGCGGTTGGCGGCGAGGCCGTATTCGGATTTGAGATGCCGCGCCCGCGCCGCCGCCGCATACACCGCGGCCGCCTGTGCCTGCGCCTCGGCGATCCGTTCCGCCGGCGCCCCCGCCAGCACCGGCTCGGTCGGCACCGGCGTGAGCATCAAAAACGCCCCCGCCTCGCCATAGCCCATCGTGGCGAAAAGCTCCTCCGTGATGTGCGGCATGAACGGATGCAGCAAAAGAAGAAACCGCCGCAGCACCGCATCCTGCGTTGCCAGCGTGGCCTCGGACGTGTCGCCCTTGATCGTTTCCAGATACAAGTCGCAGTAGTTGCTCCAGAAAAACTCGTAAAGCAGCGCGGCGACGGTGTTGAATTCGTATGCCTCGTAAGCGGCCTCCAGATTCTTTTGCAGAGCATCGAGCTTCGCTAAAACATCAACCGCATACGGCGTGAGCGTTTGGCTGAAAACTGAAAACTGAAAACTGAGCCGGAGCGAAGCGGAGACCGCCGAAGGCAAAACTCCTCCGCCAGCTTGCATCTGCCGGAACCGACACGCATTCCACAGCTTGTTCGCAAAATTCCGCCCCTCCTCGACCTGCGTTTCGTCGAACTTGATGTCCTGCCCCTGCGGTGCGATGCGCATGAGACCGAAGCGCACGCCATCCGCGCCGTATTTGGCGATGAGGTCGAGCGGGTCGGGCGAATTGCCGAGCGACTTGGACATTTTCTGCCCCTTCTTGTCGCGGATGATGCCGGTGAAATACACGTTCCGGAACGGCATCTCGCCCATCCACTCGTAGCCAGCCATGATCATGCGGGCGACCCAGAAGAAAATGATGTCCGGCCCGGTGACGAGATCGGTCGTCGGGTAAAACGCCTTCAACGTGGCGTTGTGCGCGTCCTGTTCCGCATCGCCCGTCCAGCCCATCGTCGCGAACGGCCACAGCCAGGAGCTGAACCAAGTGTCGAGAACGTCGGGGTCTTGGGTGAAGCCATGCGAGGCAAAAATGTGCTCAAAGTGTTTTGAATCCGTGCAGGCAATAATGTCGTATTCACCGGCCGTTTCAGCCACCACGGGCATGAGCGGATCAATCGCCGGATCAACTTCCTTGCCATCAGCGACCTTGATGATACGAACCACCGTCTTCTCCCCACCAGCTTCCCAAGTTCCTAGCACATAGGCATCCCAACCCCAGAACAGAAGCTCTTCGGTCCAATTATCCTCCGTCAGCGTCACACGCTTCCTCCACACCGGAATCCGGTGCCCCCACCACAACTGCCGGCTGATACACCAGTCCTGAATGCCTTCGAGCCAATGGTCATAGACTTTCGCCCAGCGCTCGGGGAAGAATTTCATCTCCCCGTTCGCCACCACGTCGCGGCTGGGCTGCACGCTCGGGTATCTCAAAAACCATTGCTCGCTCAACCGCGGCTCGATCGGCACGTCGGCGCGTTCGCTGAACCCGACGTTGTTCTGGTAAGGCTCCGCTTTTTCCAGCGCGTCCGCGGCTTCCAGAATCTCGGCCGCTTTTTTGCGCGCCACAAAACGATCCAGCCCGGCCAAGTCCGCGCCCGCCTCAGCGGTCAACTTCGCGTCGGGGGTCAGCACGTCGATGACCGGCAGGCCGTGGCGCAGGCCGATGTCGTAGTCGGCCTTGTCATGCGCGGGCGTGACCTTGAGCACGCCGGTGCCGAACTCGAAATCGACGTGCTCGTCCGCGATGATGGGAATGCGGCGCTGCTCCTGCGGCTGGTCGAGCGGCAGGGCGCGATACACGTGTTTGCCAATGAGGTGCTGGTAGCGCGGATCCTTGGGATTGACCGCCACCGCGGTGTCGGCCGGGATCGTTTCCGGGCGCGTGGTCGCGATGGTCAGGAAGGTGCCGGGTTCCTCCACCACCTCGACGCGGAAATGATACATGAACCCGTTTTGCGGCTTCATGATGACTTCCTCGTCGCTGATCGCGC
>CAZQUC010000094.1:0-12165 GCA_964596095.1 uncultured Enterobacteriaceae bacterium | reverse complement strand
CCCGCGATGTGCTGATAAACGGCGCGGTAGTGCATCTTGTGCGCGTCGGAAAACCCCTCGGCATGGCCGCCAGGATAATCGGTGAACCCCGCCACATCCTCGCTGAATCCCGCGGTGCCGCGCTGGAGAATCTGATTGGGCTGGTCGCGTCGGCCGAGGACGATCTCGTTGGGTTGCTCCAAGTCCCAGCGCACGCTGCCCTCGGTGCCATAAATGCCCAGCGCGAGGCTGCACTTCCACCCCGCGGCGACCTGGGAAATCGACGCGTTGGCATGGACGCCGGAGGCGAACCCATGCGGCGCGTCGCCGAATTTCAGCAACACGCTGCCGAAATCCTCCGTGTCGATCTTCACCGGCAGCCGTTTCGCCGCGGCTTTCTTCGCTTGGGAAAACGTCTGCACCTCGCCGGCCGGACGCCAGCGCGTTTTATGAAACGTCTCCGTATGCGCGAAAACCGACCGCGCCTTGGCCCCGAGGATGAACGACACCGCATCGATCCAATGCGTGCCGATGTCGCCGATGGCGCGCAGCTTGCCGCCCTCGCCGGCGAGGACGCGCCAATTGTAATCCGTGTCCTTGAGCAGCCAGTCCTGGAAAAAATGCCCCTGCACATGGATGATGCGGCCGAGGTCGCCGCGCTGCACCAGCGCGCGCATTTGCAGGACGGCAGGAAAAAACCGGCACATGTAATTGACCGCGAAAACCGGCGACGATTTCTTTTTCACCGCCGCGACGACGCGCGCCGTTTCCGTGGAGGTCATGCCCAGCGGCTTCTCGCAGACGACGTGTTTGCCGGCCGCCAGCGCGGCCAGGGATTGCTCGACATGCGCATGGTTGGGCGAGGCGAGATGGACGACATCGACATTCGGCGAGGCCAGCAGCGCCTGGTAATCGTAGCCGCCATACACTTCGGGAATGCCCCACTGCGCGGCCACCTCCCGCGCGCCGCGATCCGAACCGCAGATGGCGGTGACCCGCACGCCGAGCCGTTGCAGGGCCTCGATGTGGACCGGTCCGATGAAACCCGTGCCGACCAGGCCGGCGCGCAAGTGGTGAAGCGGAGTCATGCCGCCGAGCGTGGCCACAGGCGCGTGCGACGGCAAGAGGCGTTTTCGCGCGCCAGTCCCGCTCACAGCTTGCGCGATGTCGCGAGCACGCCAGCGGCCGCGCGATAGCCCGCGGCGGGATCCGCTTCGCCGGCGACCACGGCGTCACGCGCAGCGGCGACGGCTTCTTCGGAATAGCGGCGGCGAACGAAAGGGCTGCGCGCCCATTCGGTGAAGCAGGCGCGCAGCACTTGCTTGGCCGGGATGGAATGCCGGAGCAGGGTGACGAAGCCATCCGCGCCGCCGGCCCCGGCAATGGCGCGGTCCTGCACCGATTCGAGCGAGGGATGCGGCGGCACCAGCGCGGTGGCGGCCCGCCAAGCGTAAAGCGCGAGCAACACCGCCGCGCCCACGAAAAATCCCCATAAGCGGTAGCGCCGCACCAGAGCCATGACACCGGGATCGTTCTGCGTGCCTAACAATGTTTCATCGAAAACGACGCGCGGGCTGTTCCCAAGCAACCGCAGGAGAAAGGTGGGACGCGGCGCGCGCCAGAGCGCCTCGTTGCTGAGAAACGTGCTGTCGGTGAGCAGCGTGAGACTGCCCTCGCCGAAGGGCCGCCGGATAATGACCGGCGAGCCGGAAACGTGGGCGAGCACCTGCCAGCCGTCGCCGAGATGGGCCCACCGCCAGGGGCTGAACCAGCGGGGAAATTCCGTCTCGGCCGAGACCAACGCCGGCCGGCCGCCGGGAGCGGGATCGTCCGGCAGACTCACGGCGTAGCCGTCGGCGGGCGGTTCACCGGTCGCGCCGACTTCACGTTCAAAGGAAAAACCCCACCGCTCCCCGGCTGCGAGCGATGTTTCCTTTGCGTCCTTTTTGTCCTCTCCGTCCTTTTCCTCCTTGGCCGGCGGCGCCGGCCTGGGCTGAAAATCAGGCAACATCCCCCAGGGATTGGCGGTCGCGCCACCTCGGGCCATTTTGGGAACCGCCGCCGGATTGAGCGCGGCCACGACATGCAACCCCGACGCGATCCGTTTCTCGAAGGCCGCGAAATTCTCCTCGCTGTCCTTGCCGAAAAACGCCCGCGTGGCGCCGGGAAAAACGAGCGTGGTGTCGGCCAGCGGCTTCAACCGCAACAGGGGCAGGAAATTCCGCTCCACCGCGGGCGCGCCGAGGCGCTCCAGGGATTCGTAAAGCGCGCGGGCGCCCCGCGGGCTGGTGTTGAGCGTCGAGTAATCGGCATAGACATCGCCGGACTCGAACCGCAGGGCGAAGAGCTTCCACAGCCCGGCCGCGAAGGCGGCCAGGACCAGCAGCGCGAGCAGGCCGGGGAGGAGATTACGTGGACGGGACACGGCGGAGTTGTTCGTAGTTATCCATCAGGCGCTGCACCCAAGCGGGCGGCGCGTCGTGCCAGCCATACCAGACGCGCTCGAAGACGCCCACGCTGTCGGTGAAAATCTCCGGTGTCTCGCGGCGGGTGAGCGACCGGCGCTGGACTTCCTCGCGGTAATCGCGGTTGGTCTTGGTGCGGGCAATGTCCACCAGCCGCTGCTCGCCAAGGGTGGCGAGGCTGGCCAGGAAAAGCGCGCGCACTGCCAGGCGCGTGTCGCCGGCGGCGAGTTGGGCGCGGGCCAGTTGCAGCCATTGATCCTCCGGCAACTGGCTGGCGAGCGTTTCCTCATCGGCAAGATCAACCGGCCCGGCGGCGGCGCCCTCAACCGCGGCGGCGGGCAACGAGCGACGGCGACGCGCCAGCACGAAGCGGATCAACAGGTAAAGCAAGCCCGCCAGGATCGCCGTCCCCAGCAGATAAACCAACCCGCGCAGCGCGCTGCCTCCCAGGGCCAGCGAGGAGCCGTCGGGCGTCGGCAGGCCACGGGCACGCCCAAAAATTTGGTCGAAGACCATTTCGACGACGCGGGAAATTTCCTGGAACACCGAGCGGATGGTGGCGGCCATCTTGCGGAAACCGGCGGCGAGGAAATTCTCCGTCTTGTCCGCGGCGGCGTTGGGATCTTTTTCCCGCGGCAAGCGCCATTGGTAGGCTCGGTCCGCGAGCGTAGCGCGGATGGCTTCCTGGAAACGCGCGGCTTCCGGAGCGGGCGGCGCGGGCGTTGGTGTCTCCTGGGCGCTCGCGCCAGCCAGCAGCGCGCCTCCCATCAGCACGATCACCGTCGCGCGCGCGGCGGCGCGTTGCAGGGAACGCAGGCGGCTCAGCAAGTCGAGTCCGGTGGGCCGGGCGAGCGCGTGGAAATTGCGCAGCACATAGACAACGCGATAGAACGGGCTCAGCACAAGCCACGCCAGGCTGGTAATGACCGCGAGATAAAGCGTGTTGAAGGCGGCGGCGAGCGTGTTGCGCGTGAAGGCGTTCTCCACGCCGGTGAAAACCTTGAAAAGATACGGCACGAGCAAGCCGGCCGCGAAGAGCGCCGCCCACACCAGCGCGGAGAACACGAAAAGCATGATGAGCATCAGGTGATGCGGCAACGGCTCGTGGTGCGAGAGCTTGATCGACCCGCCCGCCAGCGCGCGCAGTTCCCTGCGCTCGCTCTCCTGCGTGAAGGCCAGCACAGTGGCGTTCTGGAAAAAGGCATACGTCCACGCGAAGGGGACGATCAGATTGGCGGCGAGGAATTGCAGCGGCAGGCCGAAGGCGCTCAGGAAGACCAGCGCGGCGGCGCGGCGGAAGAACGCGCGCGGCCCGAGCGGCGGCATCCCCTGCTCCGGCACCAACTGCGCCCACACCCCGCGCGCGAACATCGCCTGCGTGATCTTCAACCACGCATACAGCAACGCCAGCACGACCGCCCAGCCGAAGGCCGAAACCGCCGCCTCGCCACTGCGCGACATGTCCGACCAGAAAAAAAGCAGCCCCAGCGCGAAAGGCACGGGACCGAGCACGCCCCACGCCAACACCGACACCGGCAATTCGCGCAAGAGGTGAAACCCTTGTTCGAGCATCTCGGCGGGACTGATCTCCCAATCGACGGATGGACGGCGGCGCGGCATGGTCAACGGGTCCAGATGAGTCCTTCGTGAAGGTCGGAGGGCAGACGTTGCAGCACCGCCGCGACCAGATAAAAGAACAGCCACAATCCCGCCAGCCCGAGGGTCGCTTGCAGTGTGGCGGCGAGGGGCAGCCGCGCCAGCCAGCCATTCCCGGCCGCCCGCCGGCGCACGAGCGCGGCCTCGCTTTCCTTGCGCAGACAGTCCGCGCACAACAGCCGGAATTCATGCTCCACGATGCACTCGCGGCAATACGACTGCCCGCATGACGGACAGCGCGCCACCGCCGGACGATCCGGATGGCGCAGGCAGTGCTGGGAGAGCGCGGTCATGGATGAATGAGGAAAAGCGGAACGGCGGACGACACCAACCACCGCGCGTCGTGGCCACCGGCAAGTGAAAATTTCCCGCCACGAATCGTGTGCGGCGCGTCAGGAAGGGGCGCGGCCACTCCATTCCACGGGACAATGACCAGGGATAAACTCTCCGGCATTTTGTTCCGGCGGGGATCACTTTGGCTTGTCATACTGCGGCCGCCCTCGCCACCTTCTCCCATGCGCTAAAATCAACCACCGTTCATCCGATGAAAACACCCGTTCTGATTTCCCTCGCCGTTTGTTGGGTCGCCACGCTGGCCGGCGCCTGGTGGCTCGGCCACCACTCCGGCGCCACCGCCGAAGCGAACCGGCAAGCCGTGCTCTCCCCCGCCGCCATCGAAGCGCCGGGTAAGCCGAAAGCGCCGGGACAAGCCGGCCCCAAAACGTCCGATGAATCCCCCGGATCAGAGGCCGGCGGGCGGGGGTTTGAGGAAGTCTTCGCTCAGGTGAAGCGGCTGATGCGTCCCGGTATGGCGGGCAATCCCATGGCCAGCATGAAGGTGCTCACGCTGCTGGCGCAGATTAGGGAGGAAGACCTCGTCAAGGCGCTGGAGGCCGCCGAGGAATTCACCGACCCGCAAGGCAAGATGATGATCCACATGGTGCTCCTCAGCCGCTGGGCCGAGAAAGACGCGCCCGCCGCGCTACGCTATGCGGAGGAGAACCTCAAAGGCCAGGGCATGATGCACAATATGGTGAAAATGAGTGTGCTCTCGGCCTGGGCGGAGCACGACCCCAGCGCTGCCTGGGAACACTTTCAACAGCTCGACGCCGAGGCGAGCGACGGCGGAATGATGGGCGAGCGGGGCATGATGGTGATGGGACTTTTCAGCAGCATGGCCTCCAAAGATCTGGACGCCGCCTTTACCCGGTTCGATCAACTGGAGGACGAAAACGAGCGCCGCATGGCCTTGATGGGCCTGGGCATGGCAGGCACGAACGAGGAAATCCGCCAACGGTTGATGGAAAAGATCAGCGCGTTGCCCGACGCCGAGGAACGGAAAAGCACCCGCGCCGCCGTGCTCGGGCAATTGGCCATGTTCGAGCCGGACCAGGCCATCGCGCTCACGGCCTCCTTGCCGCCGGAGGAGAAACGCGAGGTTTCGCGCCAGATGGGCTCCATGCTCTTGATGAACGATCCGAAGAAAGGCGCGGCCTTCATTCTGGAAAACGCCGAGCCGGACAAAAAAGCGGAAGCCTACGACCAGATCATCGGCCAATGGGCGGGCATGAACACGAACGCCGCGGGCGCCTGGCTGGGCGAGCAGCCGCAGGGGCCGGAACTCGACAACGCGCGCGCCACCTTCGCCCGCATCGCCAGTGGCAAAGATCCCGAAAGCGCCATGGAGTGGGCCAAAACCGTCAGCCAGGAAGAGGCCCGCTCCAAGGCCGTGGGGCAGGTTTACCAGACCTGGAAAAAGAAAGACGAAGCCGCCGCCAACGCCGCCTTGGAGCGAGCCGGCCTCAACACGGAGCAACTCCAGCGTCTTCGCGAAGCGCCTCCGAAGTAAGACGGATGTCTCCAACGCCGCCACATTCCGTTTGGAGGGAACGCTGACTCTGGTCGCCACCTCGCTCCGATTTTTTCCCATGCCGTTGGCCACAATCGGCTCCACGCTGCGCCTCATGAAACCGCATGCTCCGTTGATCGCTTCCAGCGCGGGATTGGCGCTGCTGGGTGGCTTGGTCCTGGCCGCGCTCCGCGCCCAAGAATCCCCCACCACGCCCAGCCTCCCCTCGCCGCTCGCCGAAGCCTTTTCCCCCGAAGCCTGGCGCCAGGAAAAACGGATCATCGATCTGCATCAACACATCGAAGGCATCCCGGAGCGATTCGAGCGGGCCATCAAGATCATGGATGCCAGCGGCGTCGGCCTCGGCGTGGTGCTGGGCGCGGGCACGGTGACGCCCGGGCCCGACGGCGCCTCCGACTTTGAAAAAGTGAAAGCCATCGCCGACCGCGACCACCCCGGCCGCTTCGTCGCGCACATGATCCTCGACTACGACGGCTGGGATGCGCCGGACTGGAGCGCGCGCGCGGTGCGCCAGGTGGAACGCGGCCATGCCTTGGGCGCGGCGGGTCTCAAGGAATTCAAACGCCTCGGCCTCTTCCTGAAAGACGGGCAGGGCCACCTGCTCAAGGTCGATGACCCCAAGCTCGATCCGGTGTGGAAACGCTGTGGCGAATTGGGGATGCCGGTCTCCATCCACGTCGGCGATCCGAAGGCGTTCTGGGAACCGTTCGATGCCACCAACGAACGCTGGGAGGAATTGAAAGACCACCGGAATTGGTGGTTTGGCGATCCCGAAAAACACCCGCCACGCCTGGAGATCGTCGAAGCGCTGGACCGCGTGATCGCCCGGCATCCGGGCACGACCTTCGTCGCCGTGCATTTCGGCAACAACCCGGAAGACCCGGACTGGGTGGACCGCCAACTCGATGCGCGGCCCAACCTGATGGTCGATGTCGCGGCGCGCATTCCCGAACTCGGCCGGCAGGATCCGGAGAAACTGCGCGCCTTGTTCACCAAGCACCAGGACCGCATCCTCTTCGCGACCGACTTCATGGTTTACAGCCGTCTCATCCTCGGCTCGGCCGGCGACGCCGAACGCCCGACGGACGAAGACGGCCGCACGTTCTACCAAAAATGCTGGCGGTGGTTCGAGACCGCGGACCGCGACTGGCCGCACATGACGCCAATCCAGGGGAACTGGACCATCTCCAGCCTCCACCTGCCTCCCGCCGTGCTGCGGAAAATCTATTTCGACAATGCCCGCAAACTCCTCGCGCGCTCACTGCCGCTCCCTGTGGCGCGGGCCACGCGCCTCACCCGCGACTTCGCGCCCGACGGCGTATTGAGCGAGCCGGAATGGCGGAAGGCCGCACCGCTGCGCCTGGAATACCAAACCACCGACGCCACCGCCAAACCCGAGATCAGCACCACCGTGCGCGTGCTGTGGTCCGACGCCTATTTGTATCTCGCCTACGAAAGCCCCTTCACGGCGCTCACCGTCTTCGAGCCGGCGCAGACGGAGGAGCGTCTCGGCCTGTGGGATAAAGACGTGGTGGAAACATTCATCAACGCCGCCCCGGAGCACCCTGGGCGCTACACCGAATTCCAATGGGCGCCCAATGGCGAGCGACTCGATCTCAAGCTCGACCTGCCCGAGCGCGACTTCCCGTGGAGCAGCGGCATGGAGTCAAAAGTCACCGTGGATGAAACCGCCAAGGTCTGGCGCGTGGAGGCCCGCTTGCCGTTGAAGTCGCTGGCCGAGCGCCCGCCGCAACCCGGCACGCGCTGGCGCATCAATTTCTTCCGCTGCGACAAGGCGCACCAGGCGTTGCTCGCGTGGTCCCCTTCCCTCAGCCGCACCTTCCACGAACCCGCCCGCTTCGGCTGGCTGGAATTCGCGGAATGAGCGCCACGCCCGCCTCCGCCATATTCATCCGTCGCGCGACACCTCTTCATTCGACCGCGCCGGCACCACCGGCTGGCGCGACCCGGCGTGCGTGGCCCAGGCGTGGGTGATTTCCGCGCCGAAATAGAAAATCAGCGCGCTGTAATAAATCCACAGAATGAGGGCCATGAACGACCCCGCCGCGCCGGACGCGGAAGCCACCGCGCTGTGTCCGAGATACAGCCCGATGCCGTGCCGCCCGGCGAGAAACAGCAGCGCGGTGCCGGCCGCCCCCGCCGCCACGTCGCGCCACGCGATGCGCGCATCGGGCAGGATTTTGAAAACCAGCGCGAAGACGGCGGTCAACACCACGAAAGAAATCGCCAGGTCCAGCCAGGGATTGAAGGCCCCCACCTGCGGCAGCACATCGCTGAAAAACCTCTCCGCCGCGGCGAACCAGGCGCTCACCACCAACGACGCCAGCACCACCATACCCAGGCCGAGGGTCATGGCGAACGACAGCGCGCGGCGGCGCAGGAACTCCACCACTCCCGCGCGCGGCGATTCCGGCGCGCCCCAGATCATGTTCAGCGACGTCTGCACCTGGACGAAAACGGCCGACGCGCCGAACAGCAGCGCCCCCACGCCCAGCACCGTCGCGACGATACCACCCTCCGGACGGCCCGAAGCCTCCACGAACGACTGCAACGTCAGCGCCGCCTCACGGCCGCTTAGCGCCTCGATCCGTTCCACCAGTTGCCCTTGGGCCGCCTCCTCGCCGAAGACCACACCGATGAGCCGCACGAGCAGGATCATGAGCGGCGCGAGCGACAGCATGGAGAAAAACGCCAGCGCCGCCCCGTGGGTGGTGGCTTGGTGGCGGTTCCAATCGACCGCCGCCTGCCGCAAAACGAGCCAAATCGTTCCCATGCCCCGACATTACGGCCTCCCTCCCAATTCAGTCACCCCCATTCTTTCCCTCCGCCGTTCCGCATTCCCCCATCATCCCTCGGATCTGAAGGGTGGGCGGGGAGCCGCTCGTAGCGGGGGCGTCCCGCCCACCGCCAGCACGACGTTCCCCTCGGAAGCCGCGTCTTCGTTCAAAAGGCGTCCCTTCCGCCGCCGCTGCTCCCGTCACGGACACCGCCCCTGGTTTTTCCCGCCTCCCACCGGACCAGTCCTCTTCCCGGTGGGCTGGACGTCCCCACCCGAACGGCTCCCAAAGAAATCCCAACTGCCACTTGCATTCCCGCCCGGTATTCCTAGAATTCCGTCCCGCCGCGCATGGCGGTCAGTCAGAAGGGGGTTTAGCTCAGTTGGTAGAGCGTCTCGTTCGCAATGAGAAGGTCAGGAGTTCGAATCTCCTAACCTCCACTTCACAAAAAAGGCCCGCACGAGCGGGCTTTTTTTGTGGTCGGATTCGAGGTGTATAAATTGATGTATTTCAGCATGTCGGCGGCAAGGGGGGCCATCAGGTGTGGCGGCACGCGGATGGGACCGGCTGCTGGCGTGGGTAAGCGGGAGAGCCATCTGGCAATGGTGCGGGCACGCTTGGCACTTCACGCGGTATTGAACGATAACGAGTATTTTTACCGACGCTCGACGGTGGGGCAGTCGGGGAGGTAGAGGCCGTAGGCGGCGGCGCGGAAATCGGCGGTCACTCCTGTGGAAAGGATGCGCCACTGGTCGCCAGCAAGGAAGCCGAACAGGGCACGAAGCCGAGGAGCGGTCTAGTTTTTCGTGAGCTGGGTCGTCTTGCAGGTAGTCTTAAGGCGATTTTTTTGAGAAAAACCAGAATTCTCATTTACAATTACCACAAATGAGGATACAATTCAAAAATGAGAATGAATATTACCTGCCAAACCTCTCACGAATCAGGACTGACGGCGCTTCCAAGGCGTCTGTCGATCTCTCCCGGTCGGCTCGGACGCCTGTGGCTGACGCGGGGAAAGGCGACGTTGAAAGGAGCGCTAAACTATTGCGGCTTGGATGTGAAGCTGGTGCGCCGCGGCAGCTTCGATGATGTCGGCACGGACCGCCGTCCTTTGGCGGGCATGGACAGTTTTCTGCTCGATATCCGCCATCGGGGGTTCAGCCCTCAAGGCATCCTGGATGTGGGCGCGCATCGTGGAGACTGGACCCGCCTGGCACTGGAAGTGTTTCCCGAGGCGGCGGCGCTCATGATCGAGCCGCAAGTGGAGATGGGCGGTTACTTGAAACAGGTGGTCCGGGATCTGTCCCGCGCCGAATGGATTTGCGCGGGCGCGGGCGCCCAAGCGGCGGAATTGCCGCTGGAGTTGGATTTCGACTTCGATGGCTCCAGCTTTGTGACCACGCCCGACCCGGCCAAACTCGCCTCGGGAGCGCAGCGCCTGTTGCCGATCGTCACGATCGACAGCCTGATGGCGGAACGTCCTCTCTTCACTCCGGATTTTGTCAAGATGGATGTCCAGGGCTTTGAATTGGAGGCGTTGAAGGGCGCGCAAAGCCTCTTTGGCAAGACGGAACTTTTCATCCTGGAAACCTCCCTGTTTATGGATTCGGAGTGCTGGCATCCGACGACCCGTGATATCATCGCCTATATGAGTGAAGCCAGCTACGAATTCTACGATGTCACCGGCTTCCTTCGCCGCCCTTCCGACGGCGCCTTGGGGCAAATCGATCTCGCCTTTGCCCGGGCCGACGGGATTCTGCGCCGCTCGAAACGATGGTGACTATTTCCCGCGGCGCGGACCGGAGGATCGTTTGACCGGGCTTTTTTTCCTGACGCCGGTGGGGGAAGAGGATTTCCGACGGATGGCGGCGGGTTTGGCTGAGGTGGACGCTTGATTGCGGGCGGCGCGTTGGGCGGCGGGGCCGGGTTTTTCCTCGCGGCGGCGCTCGCGGATTTCGAAGCGCAGGGGCAGCCCCTCGAAAGGAAACTCCTCGCGGATGCGGCCTTCCAGAAATCGTTGGTAGGTGTCGGTGAGCAACTCGCGGTAATTGACGAAACAGACGACCGTGGGCGCGGCGATGACCTGGTCTTCCGGCGTCCGCGCGAAGGTGGCGTAAAGCAGCTTGAGCCGGCGGCCTTTAAGCGCGGGCGGCGGGGTGTGGGAGATGGCTTCGCTGATGAGGCGGTTGAGCACGCCGGTGCCGGGGCGTTCGGCGGCGGCGGCGCGGATTTTTTCGATGGTGAAGAATACCTTGCCAAGATACTGCCGCTCCGTGGCGGACACGGCGACGATGGGCGCGTAGGGCAGGAAGAAAAATTCGCGCCGCACGGTCTCTTCCAGTTCCTCCCAGCGATCGGCGAATTTCGCGTCCGGGTGGTAGAGGTCGAATTTGTTGACGACGATGATGCAGGGGCGATGCACTTCGAGCATGAATTGCGCGATCTTCCGCTCCTGCATGGTGACGCCCTCGCCGGCATCCACCACCAGCGCGCACACATCGGCGCGGCGCACGCTGTCCTTCGCGCGCTCCACGCTGAAGACCTCGACCAGCGAATCGACCTTCGCCCGCCGCCGCAGGCCCGCGGTGTCGATCAGCACGTAAGGCCGGCCGTCTTTGGCAAAGGGGACGTCGATCGCGTCGCGCGTCGTGCCGGCGGTGGCACTGACGATCGCCCGGCGGTCGTTGAGGATGGCGTTGACGAGCGAGGACTTGCCGACATTGGGCCGGCCGATGAGGGCGATCCTGACCGGCGGCACGGTTTCTTTCTCCTCTTCCCCGGCGTCCGCCACCGGCGCGGGAAACCGCTCCTCCAGCAGGCGGCGCAGGTCTCCGAAGCCGCGGCCGGTCGTGGCGCTGGTGGTCAACACGTCGGGGAAGCCGAGCTTCATGAAATCGGCCGCCACCGCCTGATGTTCGAGGCCATCGACTTTGTTCACGGCCAACACCACCGGGGCCTTCTTTTTGCGCAGCCGGTCGGCCAGGGCGTGATCGACCGGCGTGAGGCCGGTCTTGCCATCGACGACGAAGAGGATCAGATCCGCCTCCTCCATCGCGATGTCGGCTTCCACCTCGACTTGAGCGGCGAAGCCGTCGTCGAGCGTCTCGCCGATGCCCCCGGTGTCGAGCACGGTGAGCGGCGTCTTCACCGTGGTCGCGGGCGCGGCGAGGCGGTCGCGGGTCACGCCCGGCATGTCGTGGACGATGGAAATGCGTTTGCCGGCCAGGCGGTTGAAGACCGCCGACTTGCCGACATTGGGGCGTCCGACGATGGCGAGAACAGGAATGCGCATGAGTGCGATGAAAAGCGGGAACCGGTTCCCTTCGCCGCGCGCCCCCGTCAACGCAAACGAATAGATTTCCCAAGACATTCCGAAGCGTCAGGGAGCGAGGACGCA
>CAZQUC010000093.1:0-12305 GCA_964596095.1 uncultured Enterobacteriaceae bacterium | reverse complement strand
CCGCGCCGAGATTCATGCCGGCACGCAGGTCGTGGCGCTCGCCTTTGGCGGTCAGGAAGATGAACGGGATGGCTTCGGTGACGGGATCGCGCCGCAAGGCGGCGAGGACGCCGTGGCCGTCGAGGTGCGGCATCATCACATCACACAGGATGAGGTCGGGCGGCGCTTCGCGGGCGAGTTCCAGACCGCGGGCGCCGTCGGCGGCAGTGACCGGCTCATACCCTTCCATGCGCAGGATGGTCGTGAGATTGCGACGGGTTTGCTCCTCGTCTTCGATGATCAGGATGCGTTTCATGACATTATTCATGAGGCTGGAAAAACCGGCAGCCGGACGGTAAAGGTGGCGCCGCGGCCTTCCTCGCTTTCAAACGCGATGGTTCCGCCGTGCCGGTCCACGCAGCGTTTCACGATCACCAGGCCGAGTCCCGTGCCGGGGATTTGCGGGGTGTTCCGCCCGCGGTGGAAGGCGGTGTAGAGGTGCTCGCGATCTTCGGCGGGAATGCCCATGCCTTCGTCGGCGACCCGGAATTCGGCGACCTCTCCGTTGCGGCGCAGGCTCAGCGTGATGAGGCTGCCGGGCGGGGAATATTTCGCCGCGTTGGAGAGGAGATTGGTGAGGATGTGCCGCAGCAGATGGCCATCGGCCAGCGCCAGCGGCAGGGTTTCATCCAGGTCGAGTTGGAACGGCCAGCGGCCCGCCGTCACGGAGTGTTGCTCTTCGATGAGGCGGCGGCAAAAGGAAACGAGGTGCAGGTCATCGGGCTGGAATCCCTGCTGGTCGCCATCCAGCCGCCCGACCAGCAGCACGTCCTCCATCATGCGCGCCATGCGCCGGGCCGAGGACTGGATGGCCTGGAGATGCTCCGCGCACTCGGCCGGTTCGAGCCGTTCGAGGTAGCGCGAAAGAATATCCGCGCTGGAAACGATGACGCCCAGCGGCGTGCGGTATTCGTGCGAGACCATGGAGACGAAGTTGCTCTTCAGCCGCGTCAGTTCCCGCGCCCGGTCCAGCGCTTCGCGCAGCTCCGCGGTGCGCTCGGCCACGCGCGTTTCCAGCCCGGCTTTTTCCGCGCGCAGTTCGGCGTCGCGCCCGGCCACCTGACGGGTCATGTCATTGAACGCGGCGGCCAGTTCGCCCAGCTCATCGGGCCGCGTGACTTCCAGGCCGGCCCCCGTGTCACCCGAAGCCAAGCGGCGGGTGGCGCCGAGCAGGGCTTGCAGCGGGGTGGCGATTTCCCGGCGCAGCATCACCGCCAGCGTGCCGAGCACGAAGGCCAGCGAGGCCAGCCCGATCCACAGCACCCACTGTGCCGAACGGAAGGCCGTTTCCTCCAGTTGCGCCTTCGGCAGGAGGGAGATGAACCACCAGTCCGGCCCGCGCAATCGGTGCGCGACGAAATACACGCCGCCCGCCGCATCGTAACCGCTGACGAGCGGCCTTTGCGAGCCCTGCACCGCCGCGTGGATATTCCTGAGCGATTCGTTTCCCGTTTGTTCCGCGAACAATGGCTCCCCCCTCGTCGTCAGTTCCTCCGACAATTCCGGATGCGCGATCAACTGTCCGTCATCGCGAAGCACCATGCGTCTCAGGCCGTCTTTTTCGTGCTGGAGAGCCAGCTTCACCAATCCCATGAAATAGGTGTCACTATGCAGAGTGAGCACATGGCGGCTCTCCACGTCGATGGGCGTGCATAGCGTGACATATGGCTTTCCTTGTGGAGTCTTTTCGCTGCCCAGGCCAATGGATTGCGTATCATACACCATCCCGGTCCATAAGGAGACCCGGTGGGGATTCTCGTCTTTTCCTCCCAGACGTCCCCATTCATGCGCGTTTTGGTCAAAATCCGCCGCCGCTTCCCAGACCCACTCCGGCTGCTCCGGCGCGATGCCGCTGTTAAACTCCAGAGGCGAGGTGATATACAATGATTCCATCTGGTCCTGCAAAACCCGCATGTAGGTTTCGCACAGGTTTTGGGAAAGCCGGACCAGCCATTTCATTTCCCCGGTGATCTCCACCCCCACGCGGATCCACGTCGTGGCCTGCTTCGACGGGTCCACCAGCTCCCTCCGGCTGCGGACGGCCCCGTCGTCATCGCGCCGGCAATGCGCGTCGAACCACGCGTCGTCCTCCGCGGAAGGGCCGCGGGCCAGGCGCTCCAGGAACACCTCCTTCAACAAGCGGTGGGTGGTCTCCGCATTCATAAACCTCCCTTCCTCCCGCCGCGCGTTTTCGACCGCGTCCTGGCCGAGCATTTCCAGCCGCGTCTCTTCCATCGCCTGGTAAACGATCCGGTAAGTCACCGCCGTTGAAATCACCAGACCCAGACCCGCCATCACGCCGATGCGTGCCAGCGCGCGGCGGGTCAGGGAATGGCGGGGTGATGGGTTCATGCTGGACATGATGCGCGCGGCGGGCAGCGGCCACCATACTACCAACGAAGTATTTTTTCCGCCAGCACGGGCCTTCGTCGCCTCTGCACCTCATCCAGAGGTGCCATAGCCGGGTGGCGCGCCGGTTACTACGATGACGGCGCAATCCCACGGGAGCGTCATTTCCATCCACCCGGCCGTCGCTCCGACCGCCTCAACCATTCCAATCCATGACACCTCATAAATCCTTCATGTCTCAACAACCCCGCCGCTTTTCTTTCATGGACGGCGCGGCTCGCTTCTTGCAGTGTTTGCTGCTGGTCCTGGCTCTTCCGGCCGCTCCACTCTCCGCGCAAATCGCCCAGACGGCCTATGTCAAAGCATCCAATACCGGGGAGTATGACCTCTTTGGTTATGCCGTGGCCATTTCCGGCAACACCATGGTGGTGGGAGCGCCGGACGAGGACAGCGGCGCCTCCGGAGTCAACGGCAACCAGGCCAGCGATATCCTGCAGGATTCGGGAGCGGCCTATGTCTTCGTGCGCGGCGCCAATGGCTTGTGGTTCCAGCAGGCCTATCTGAAGCCATACGCCCCCGTAAGATACGCGAAATTCGGCCGCAGCGTGGCGATTTCCGGAAATCTGATCGCCATCGGCGCGCCGGCCTCCGTGACTGAACCCGGCGCGGTTTATCTCTTCACCCGCACCGGTTCGGTCTGGGAAGAGACGGCGCGTCTTTCTTCGTCCAACAACGAGCACGGGGACTTTTTCGGCCATGCGGTGGCTCTCTCGGGAACCACGCTGGTGGTTGGAGCCCCCCATGAGGACAGCGGCACCGCCGGAGTGGATGCCCATGAAGCGCATAACGGGGCTCCCAGTGCGGGGGCCGCTTATGTTTTCGTGCGCGGCGGCAACGGCCAGTGGTATCAACAGGCGTATCTCAAGGCATCCAATACGCATGCCCAGGCGCTCTTTGGCACTTCCGTGGCGCTGGATGACAGCACGGTCGTGGTGGGGGCGATCGGCGAGAAGAGCCTGTCTCCCGGCGTCAATAGCAACCAAGCCGACCAAAGCGGTGACAACGTCGGGGCGGCCTATGTCTTCAACCGGGTGCTGAGCATCTGGGGCCAATCCGCCTATCTGAAAGCGGCCCAGCCAGCCAATGGCCAACGTTTCGGATTTTCGGTGGCGGTGTCGGGTCCGGTCATTGCCTGCGGCAGCCAGAACCGCCAGATGAATCTCTTTGTCCGAAGTTCCCAGGGGTGGACGCCGGACCCGACATTCCCATCGGCACTCCCGGAAACGGATTCCAGCGACCGCGTGGTGGCGCTCTCGGGGAACAAGCTGCTGATCGGTCTCCCCGATGACTCCAGTGGTGGCGCGGGGGTGAGGCCCTCCCCCATGGCGCCGGATGGCAGCCTTTCCTCCGGTGCGGCGTTTCTGTTTGAGCGCACGGCCCACGGCTGGAAGCGGCAGGCCTTTCTCAAAGCCGCCCACCCCGGCAGCATCGATTATCTGGGATGGTCGGTGGCGCTCTCGGAGGACACAGCCGTCATCGGAGCCTTCGGCGAGGACAGCTTCACCGCCGGGATCAACGGCAACCCATTCGACAACACGGTGACCAATTCCGGCGCGGCCTATGTTTTCAATATCAAAGGCCCGTTTGCGGAAATTACTTCCGCCTCGCGCAGTGGGAACAGTTTCATCACCGAATTCCATGGCCCGCCCGGCCTGACGGAATGGAAAGTCATGAGATCGACCGATCTTCATAACTTCACCATCGATAAAACCGCCGCCAGCACCATCACGGAACTCACGGCGGGCCGATACCGCGCCGTGACCGACCTGACCGGCGCCGGATCGCGATTCTTCCTGCGCATCGAGCATGACTGAGCCGCATCGCCCTCCGATCTATCATCCACTCTAGGCTTATGAATCAATCAACATTTCCACTTTATCGATCTTATCGTTTGCCTTGTTATATAATCAACACGGCGCTCCGTCTGCCCATGTTGCTGTTGGCTTTGGCCGTCGGAATCACCCCTTTATTCGCCCGGATTGAACAACACGCTTATGTCAAAGCCTCGAACGCGGAGGCGAGTGATTCTTTTGGCGCGGCGGTGGCCATTTCGGGCGATACCATGGTCATCGGTGCTCCTTGGGAAAGCGGGGGCGGGCCGGGTGTCAATGGCGACCAGGCCAGCAACAGTCTCCCGGCCTCCGGAGCCGTCTATGTCTTTGTCCGCGAGGCCGGTGTCTGGACCCAGCGGGCCTACCTCAAGGCATCGGACCCAACGGCAGGGAGCCGATTCGGCTCCTCGGTGGCCATTGAGGGCGACCGGATCGCGGTGGGATCCTTCGCTTACCCAGGAGGCGGTGCGGTGTATGTGTTTTCCCGCCAGGGCGCCACTTGGCGGCAGGAGGCCCGGGTGGTCGCGCCGAACCGGGAAAATCTCGACAATTTCGGAGCTTCGATCGCCCTCTCCGGAACCACCCTGCTGATCGGCGCCCATCACGAAGACAGCGCCAGCGGCGGCATCAACGGCAACCAGGCCAACAACGGCGCGGCCAGTGCGGGAGCCGCCTACGTGTTTGAGCGTGAGATCATCACCTTCAATGGCCTGCCTGTGGCGGTGTGGTCCCTGCAGGCTTACCTTAAAGCCACTCATCCGGAGGTGGAGGATCAATTCGGCTGGTCGGTGGCGCTGGATGGAGATACCGCGGTGGTCGGAGCGATCAACGAGGATGGCTCCGCCACCGGGGTGAACGGCAACGCGAACGACAACAGCCTCGTCAACCCGGGAGCGGCTTATGTTTTCGAGCGCAGCGGCGGTGTGTGGTCCCAGCGGGCCTATTTGAAGGCCGCTTCCCCACGCCAAGGTGAACAAATGGGCGCCTCCGTGGCGATCTCCGGCTCCACCATCGTCTGCAGCGGCCTTCACACAGAACGGGTGACGCTCTTCACCCGCGAGGGGATCGCCTGGTCGGTGGGCGGCGAAGTGTCGATCGCCCCTTCATCCGGGGATAGATGGCTCAAGCTGGCGTTGGACGGTGACACATTGCTCGTCGCCGATCGGCAGGCGGCGGACAGCCTCGCAGGCGTGCGGGTTGCGCCTGCGACCGGTGACCACGGAGCACCGGCGTCCGGAGGAGTCCATCTCTTCCGGCGCCACCAGGGACTCTGGACGCGGCATGTGTATCTCAAAGCCTCCAATCCCGGTGCGAACGACCGCTTCGGCGAGGCTGTGGCGCTTTCCGGTGGCACCGCCGTGATCGGCGCCGATGGTGAGGACAGCTATGCCACCGGGATCGATGGCAATCAATTCGACAATACAGCACAGCAATCCGGAGCGGCCTATGTCTTCAGCGTTGAAGGCCCCTTCGTGGAAATCACTTCCGCCTCGCGCAGCGGGAACAGTTTCATCACCGAATTCGCCGGCCCGCCCGGCCTGACGGGATGGAAGGTCATGGGATCCACCGATCTGGCGAATTTCACCATCGATAAAACCCCGGCCACCACGCTCGTCGAATTTGCGGCCGGAAAGTATCGCGCGGTGACGGATCTCACCGGCGCGGGGCCGGATTTTTTCCTGCGGATCGAGCATGAGTGATCATCTTCGGTCACCGCGGAGGCGGAGTGCCGTCCCCGCGCCTCAATGGGTGAACCCCATGGCTACGGGCCGAGCCGCACGCGGTAATAGACCGCGGACATATTGGCGGGGAGGGTGGTGTCGGTGAAGGTGGTGGTGGCGCCGCCGCTGGGGACGGCGGGCGTGAGGTCGGTCCAGCCATTGGTGGCGAGCGTGGTCGAGCGCTGCACGACGTAGCTGGCGCCTTCGGCGGAGGACCAAACGAGCGTGGCTTCGGTTTCCGTCGCGCCGCGGGTGAAGAAGAGGATGGAAAAATCCCCGGTCGGGGGCGTGGGGGGCGTGCCGCCGACGCCGTAGGTTATCACGTCCTGGATTTCGCTTTGGGAGAGGGCTTTGCGATAGAGGCCGATGTCGTCCAGGTGCCCGCTGAAGGGAAAGCCGAGGCCGTTGTCATCCCCCGCGCCGATGTGCAGGCTGGCGGAAGTATTCGGCGTGTATTGCGTGGGCGCGCTCACCTCGGTATCGACCGCGGCGACTTCGCCGTTGATCCACAGCGTCTTCGTGTCGGTGGCCGCCTCGTAGGAGATGGCGAGATGCGTCCATTCGCCGACGAGGACGGCGGGCCCGGCGACGGTATCCCAATCGACAATGCCACGCCCGGTCCAAAACGCCCACAGGCCGCTATCGGTGCGGTAGATGATGTAGCCGTTGGTTTCTCCGCCACCGCCATGAATGCGGCTGGTGATCGGCGAGGCATACGCGCCGCCCGCGCCGGCCGGCCGCGCCCATAGCGTCATCGTGAAGCTGGTGGGATTGAGGCGCTGGTCGAAGGGGACATCAATGTGCCCGCCGCCGGCGAATTCGGCCGCTCCGCCCGTGGCCGCGAAGGCGCCCGGCTCGCCGAAGCTCACGGTGCCGGGTTCGAGGACCGCGCCGTCGAACCCGTTGCCCGAAGCGTCGGAGGCATCCTCGTCCAGCGGCCACCAGGCGACCAACGGCTCGTCCACCGGCACCTCGGCGTGCAGCACCACGGTAAGGGCCGGGGTGATCTGGTCGTCGGTTTCGATGATCACGCGGCTGACATACGAGCCATCGGTGTCCAGAGGATCGAAGGTGAATTCAATGACGCCGGTGGCGCCCGGCGCGACGGCGGCGGGGATGTCTCCCACGATGAAAAATTCCGCATCCGGCCCGGTGGGGGTGATGCCGAGCAGGTTCAAGGGTTGGGTGGCGCCGAGATTCTTGAGGGAGAGGGTGCGGACCGGCGCCGTCCCGCCCTTGGGGACGGTGCCGAAGGAAATCCGGATCTCGGTCACTTCGACTTTCGGATCATGGATGAAACCGTTCAACGTCACCGGCAGCACGGGATTGACCGCGTCGTTGCTGGTGATGGTCAGCACCGTGTCGAGTGGGCCGGTCACCCCCGTCGGGTCGAAGGCAATGGACAGCGTGCCAGTGGCGCCAGGCGCGATGGCGCCGGGCAGGCTGACCAGGGAAAACCGCGAGGCATGGCCGCCGCTGAATGTGGCGGCGGTGACATTGAGCGCGTTGGCGGAGCCGCCATTGGTGAGGGGGATGTCAAAATTCTGGGCCGCGCCCGTCAGTTCCAGCAACAGCGGATTGGTCACATGCAGGCTGGGATCATGAGGCGGCTCCCCGGCGATGCCGTTGGCCATGATGTCGGCGATTTCCCCGGCGCTGAGCGCATGGTTCCAGAACCCCATGTCATCGAGCAGCCCGTCCCAAAAGAAAGCCGTCCCGAAATCAGCCCCCGAGCCGATGTGGAAACCGCGCACGGCATTGGCGGAGATGCCCCGCACCTCGTCGATCGCCACTTCGCCATTGAGATACATTTTCCGGGTCAACGTCTCCGCCTCGTAGGTGATGGCGACATGCGTCCATTGATTGATCGTCACCGGGCCGCCGGTGTAGGCGATCCATTGGTCGGCCAGCCGGTAATTGCCCGCCCAAAAAGCCCAGTTGCCGAATTCATCGTTGTAAATCATCGGGCCGTTGACGCTGGTGGCGTTTTCCTCGCGGGAGGTGAACGGCGAGCGGTAGGCGCCGCCACCCGTCGCGGACGGGTTGGCCCAAAAGGCGACGCTGAAACTGCCCGCGCCGTCCTCCGCCTGCTCGCCGGGATTGAGATCCGGCGAATAGGGCACGTCGATGTGGCCTTGGTTGGGGAACCCGGCGGCGCCGCCGGTTCTCGTGGTCGCCCCCGGATGGCCGAAGGTCACCGTGCCGCCGACGATCTCCCCGTCATGACCGTTGCCGGTCGCGTCGATGGGATCGGCGTCCAACGGCCAATGCGCGACCAATTCCGCCGGGGCGGGAGCGAACAATAACAATGAGACAAGAGCGGATAACAGCGTTTTCATAGGGCGAATCCGGGGGCTCTTTGTTCGATGGTTGGCGGGAGGACGTGGGGATGAGGGTAAAAGAATCCGCCAAGAGTCAACTTTTTTTCAGAAGCATTGGTTGATGGATGATGACGCCCTACGCAGGACGGAGGGCGGCGCGTCTGGAGTGCGGATGACTTGCCTCCGCTCTACCGCTCACCGGCTTGCCGGTGGGTCGAAAACGGAGGAAGCGCGCCAGAACCTCGGGGAGCGCCCCGGCGATGGCAGATCGATCTCCCCGCCCCGAGGGGCAAGCCCCTCGCTCCCAAAGAGCGGAGGCAAGCCTCCGCACTCCAGACTGCTGCTCTTGCTCTGACACCAAGACACTCAGCCACGGGCCAGCGTAAGCACGACCACGCGTCGCGCGCCGCCGTCGGTTTTGAGGATGTGGGCGCATTCCTGCGTGGTGGCGCCGGTGGTGAAGACATCGTCAATCAGCAGGACGGCCCGGCCGTGGACGCGGGTCGCGGTCCGGCCTTGATGGAGGGTGAAAGCGCCACGCAGGTTGTGCAGGCGCCGGGCGCGGTCCAGCGAGGCCTGCACGGTGGTGTAGCGGCGGCGGCGCAGGACCGGGGCCAGGGGCAGGCCGGTGGCATGGGCGAGGTGGCGCGCCAGCTCCTCGGCCTGATTGAATTCCCGCTCGCGCAGCCGCCGGGCATGCAGGGGCACGGGCACGAGGAGCCACTCCGGCTCCGCAGCCAGGCGGGGGTCGGCGCGCGGGCCGCGGAGCGCGTCGGCTAGCAGCCCGCCCAAGGTCGGGGCCAGCCAGAGCTGGCCGCCGTATTTGAACCGATGCACGAGTTCGCGCAGCTCGCGGCGGGCCTGGAACGGCGCGCGGGCGAATTCGAACGCGAAACGCCGGCCGGCGCAATTGCCGCAGCGGAAGAGATGGGGAATCTCCCCCACGAACCATTGGCCGCAGACCTGGCAGAATGGCGCTTCCAGCCGGGGCAGGCGATCGCGGCAGACGTCGCAGAGCTGGAGGCGGTCGGTGTTTTCCCCTCCTCCCGGGGTATGGCAGAGCGCGCAATGGTCGGTGAAGACCAGCGACCGGGCGGCCACCACCGCGTCCCGCATCAGTTCCGCGAGAAAGGAGGGCATGGCGGGCGGGGTTCGGAGCGTCAGAGCAGACGCAGGCGGGAGAGGTCCTGGGTGTCGATCATCCCGACGGGGCGGCCTTCATTATCGACCACCGGGAGGTCGTCCACCCGGTGCTCGCGCAGCACGTTGAGCACCTCCACGGCCAGCTTGTCCTGATGCACGGCCACGGGCCGGCGGGTCATGAAATCGCGCACGGAGCGGTGGCCGATCTGGCCGCCTTTTTGAAACGCCCGCACGAAATCCCCCTGGGTGAAAATGCCCGCGAGCGCCCCTTCGTCCCCGATGACGAGACACGCGCCGCTGCGGGCCTGGGTGAGGGCGGTGAGCGCCATTTGCACCGTGGCCTGGAGCGGGACCACCGCCACTTGGGCATCGCGTCGCATGATGTCGCGGATGCGCGTCAGCAAGGCGCGGCCCAACGCCCCGCCGGGATGCAGCCGCGCGAAATCCTCCTGGCGGAACCCCCGCGCCTCCAGCACGACCATCGCCAGCGCGTCGCCCAGCACAAGCTGCACCGTGCTGGAACTGGTGGGCGCGAGATTGAGCGGGCAGGCCTCGCGCTCGATGCTGGCGTCGAGCACCAGATCGCAATGCCGCGCGAGGGTGGACGCGCCGTCGCCGGTGAGGGCGATGAGCGTCACGCCGAGGGATTTCAAATGCGGGAGCAGAGCCAGCACCTCGTCGGTTTCCCCGCTGTGGCTGAGCACCAGCGCCACATCGCCCATGCTGACGAGGCCGAGATCTCCGTGCAGCGCGTCCTGGGCGTCGAGCACCACGCTGGGCGCGCCGGTCGAGTTGAAGGTCGCGGCGATTTTGCGCCCGATGCTGCCGCTTTTGCCCACCCCGCAGACGATGATCTTGCGGTCCTGGGCCAGCGTGTCCACCAGCACACGCACGGCTTGCGAAAACGCGCCGTCGATCCGATCCCGCAGGCGGGCGAGTTCGGCGATTTCGAGATCAATAACCTGGCGGGCCGCGGCGGCGTAATCCATGAGGCATCGTGGTGATGGAGCGCCCGAGCGGAGTCTCGGAAAACCTCCGAGCGGATCTCCGGCGCGTGATCCCGCATCCTGCCCGGTCTTGGGCAAGTGTCCACTACGGAAAACGCGGGCGCGGGTGCTCAGCGCCGCGTTCCAGTGTCGGCGGGTGGCCCAAGGTAAAGAATTCCCGCGCCCAGCTCATTGGCGGTGCCCGAGCCGGGCTTGGCGCTGTTGATCAAGGTGGTAACCGGGTTCAGCCCCCTGCCGTGCCAGAAGGCGACTGCGCCGGCGACGAGCGCCGTGGCCTGGGACGTGCCATTGCCGCTGACGTAAAGTGGCTGGCCGTCCTGTGAGTAAGCGGAATTGATGCCGATGCCGGGCGCGGCGGCAGTGGGGCCACCGGAATTGGAAAAATACGCCAGCAGCCCCTCCTGGCCGACGGCGCTGATGGCGATGACGTTGCCGTATTCGGTGGTGTAAGCCGCCGGGTAGGCGAGCACGCCCGCCTGCTCGTTGCCCGCGGCCGCCACCAGCCAGACATTGTTTGCTTGGGCATACGCGAGGGCTTGGCGCACGGCGTCGGAGTCGCCATACGACGCGCCGCTGACATTGATGACCTGCGCGCCGCCATCGACGGCTTCCTTGATGCCCTGCGCGAGCAGGAAGCTGTCGCCGTCGCCGTTGGTGTCGAAGATGCGGATGTCGTAAAGCGAGGAGCCGGGTGAGATTTGCCGGACGAGATCGCCCATGGCGTCGCCGTGACCGTTGAACGGCAGCCCGTCCTGCACGAGGTCGAGATGGCGCACGGTCATGTTCTGGAAGGCGGGATGGTTGGTCAGCCCGGCGTCGAGCACGGCCACCGTCACGCCCTGCCCCCAGCCGGTATTGTCGCCGGTGACGCCGAGGGAAGGCAGCAGGCTGTCGCCGAAGGGCTGCACGCCGGCCTCGGCGCGTTCCTCCACTTCCGGCACGCCGGGGATTTTGACGAGGTAATTCGCGCCCAGATTGTCGATATCCTCGCCATGGGCGTTCAGCTCGCGCCGCAGCGCTTCGAGGTCGCCGTAACCGACGCGCGCGGTCAGGAAATCGTCGAGCCGGCCCAGCACGGTGAGCCCGTTGCGGCCCGCGCGGCGGAGGAATTCTTCGTAGGCTTCCTTCGTTTTGAACCGCAGGAGCGCCTCGTTTTCCATCGCGCCGATGCCCTGCACTTTCTTGCGCAATAATTCATCGAGCAGCGCGTTGAGATCCTCCTCCGACCATGTGCTGATCGCGGGCAGGTCCGGTTCCGGCGGTTTTTCCTCCGCGCCGGCGCCTTGCAGCTTGGGCAACTGCGGCCCGCCCTCCGCGCCGGCCCTCCGCGCCGCCGACGTGAGCGACCAACGGCCGGTGCCCATCCACAGGAACAGGCCCAGCAGGAGGATGCCCGCCACCAGCGGCACCCCCAGCCATGCGAGCATGGAGCGGTTATCGTTCATCGTCGTCGGTTCCGGCAAGGGAAGTGTTGCCTCAGTTTAGTCGGAAGGAAGCGTCTTGCGTTCAGATTTTTTTCCCATCTCCGGATGATGGTGGAGTCGCGTGGCGGGGGCCTCCGGCCCGTATGTGTTTGGCGTGGCGATGTTCGGCTCCCCTTCCCTGGTCGAGAAACGTCTGGCTGCGGCCCAGGTTTTTTTACTCAACAGATTCTGCGGTTTTCCGAAGCGCATTCCGCAAGCGGGGTGTCCCGGCGCTGACCATCAATGTTTGTTCCTTTTTGCGTTTGTTCACAAGTGATTTTGTTTCAGATTCCTTTCAATGAATGGGAACACGACGCTTGCCGGGTCGCGGTGCGTGGCGGTGGGCGGGACGCCCCCGCTACGAGGGCTG